>NZ_FRCS01000003.1:600000-755932 GCF_900143005.1 Cryptosporangium aurantiacum | reverse complement strand
GACCCGACGGCACCACCCTCGACCCACCCTGACACCAGCCGCAGGCCCCGGCCGGCCACCCGAAGCGCTCCCAGCGCTTCGGGCCATCGGCATGCTTACCGCAGGACAGAGCCGGATCAGCAGCCCGCTGCCGCCTCCAGAGAACGACAGCTACTCGCCGCCGTTCCAAGCTGGACGCTCGTGGGGCCCGTGCGCGGCGCATCATTTCGCGCCGCGGCCGTGAGCAGGCTCGAGCCGCTGGGGCTACGGCGTCAGGTCGCGAGGTCGGGGGCGATGCGGTCGGCCAGGCGCCGCAGCGCGCCCCACGCCAGCGCCCCGGCGTCGTCGTCGACGAAGTCGTCCTCGCCGCCGAGTTCGGGGTCCTCGATCGGCTCACCGGTCAGTTGCCGGGCCGCGCGCTCGCAGACCTCCGGCTCCGGCAGCACGAGCGGCACCCCGGTCGACTGCGCCGCGACCTGGATCTCGCAGGCCCGCTCCAGGTAGTGCATGCGGAGGAACGCCTGCCCGGCGGTGGCGCCGACGGTCAGCAGCCCGTGGTTGCGCAGGATCAGCGCCGGGTGCGGGCCGAGGTCGGCGACCAGCCGTTCCTGCTCGGCCAGGCTCAGCGCCACGCCCTCGTATTCGTGGTAACCGACCCGTCGGTAGAACTCCATCGACATCTGGTTCAGCGGCAGCAGCCCGTCGCGCTGCGCGGCCACCGCGCACCCGGCCTTGGTGTGGGTGTGCAGCACACACTGGGCGTCGGCGCGGGCCTTGTGCACGGCGCTGTGGATCACGAAGCCGGCCGGGTTGACCGGGTGAGGGGTGGGCTCGACCGGGTTCCCGTCCAGGTCGATTTTTACCAGGTTGGACGCGGTGATCTCGCTGAACAGCAGCCCGTACGGGTTGATCAGGAAGTGGTGCTCCGGGCCGGGCAGCCGCAGCGAGATGTGGGTGAAGATCAAATCGGTCATCCGGAAGTGGTCGACCAGCCGGTAGACCGCGGCGAGCTCGCATCGGAGCGCCCATTCCGTGTCGACCTCGGTGAGGGTCATCGCTCCTCCTCCAACGCGGATGCCACCAGCAGTTGGAACCGTGCGGTGACCTGGTCCCAGTGCGGCAGCAGGTGGTTGCGGTCGGCGGCCGGGGAGGAGCGGCCACGCTGCATCCGCTCCAGAATCGGGACGTCCTGGTCGTTGACCTCGAACAGGACCGCCGTCAGCGCCTTCCGCGCGTCGGTGAACTCGGGACCGGACGCGGAGTTGTCGACGAACACCGCCATGTGTTCGACGGTACGGTCCGCAGCGACCGGTTCGAAACCGATCACCTGGAACCAATCCGCCTCGAGGAACACCAGCGCGTTGGGGAAGAGGCAAAAAATATCCTGGCGGTCGCGCAGGGCGGGTGGGACGTCCCCGAACATCGGGAGCGGCGTCTCGGTCTTGGCCGCCTTACCGGCCGCTCCCCGCGGGTAGCAGCCGCCGAGGATGTCGTCGGCGAGCACGACGTCGTCGATGTCCAGCGCGGCGGCAGCGGGTCCGACCTGCGGGTGGACGAACGGCAGGTGGTAGAAGTCGAGGAAGTTCTCCACGACGAGCTTCCAGTTCGCGGTGATCTCGTACCGATCCTCGGCGGCCAGGTGCAGCCGGTCCAGGTCGACCGGCGCCCACCGCTCGCGCAGGGGAGCGAGGACGTCCTCGACCGGCCGCTCCGGCTCACCGAGGCACACCAGCACCATGCCGGCCCACTCCGCGTGCCGGACCGGCAGCAACGCCAGCGCGTCCCGGGTCGCGTCGTCGGGCGCCGAGCCTTTGGTGCGATCCCAGTACGGCGTTCCGCAGAGCGCGCCGCCGACCTCGTACGTCCAGTAGTGGTACGGGCAGCGCAGGCGTTTTCGGGTGCTCGGCTCCTCGGACAGCACCATCCCGCGGTGGCGGCAAATGTTGTGGAACACCTGGATCGCGCCGGTCAGGTCGCGGGTGATCAGCAACGGGCGGCCGGCCACCGTGACCGGGTGCGAGCTGCCCGGCTTCGCTACCCAGTGGGTGAACCCCGCCCAGACCCACCGCCGCTCGAAGATCGCCCCCTGCTCGGCGGTGAATACCGCCGGGTCGGTGTAGGCGCCGGCGGGGAGGATGCTCACGCCCACCTCGCGGTCGGTCAGCGGTCCGGTCATGAGTGCCTCCGTTCGGTGGCGTGGAACAGTTCTTCGGCCCACGACTTGAGCAGCAGCGCGTCGGCCCAGCGGTCGCTGATCTGCGCGCCGTCGGCGCCGGTGATCGCGTACGGCACGGTGCCCAGCTCGCAGCAGAACACCAGGTCGTCGCCCGGGTACGTGCGCATGGCCGCGGCCCACCAGGCGCGGAACCGATCGGCGGCGGCGCGGTGCTGCGGGAACGACGGGGAGACCTGCACCTGGCCGCGGGTGGCGATCCGTCCCTGGAGCGAGCCCGCCCGGTCGAGGACCCGGCCGATCAGCGTGTCCACCCGCTCGTCGGGGCCGTCCGGCAGCTCGTTGCCGACGACGTAGTGCGAGAGGTCGACGGCGAGCGTGAGCTCGGGGACGGCGTCCAGCAGGGCCACTGTGAAGCCGAGGTCGTTGGTGACCGTGTAGCGGTGGGTCTCCAGCTGGAACGGGATCCCGGCGGCAGCGGCGGTCTTCAGCCAGCCCCGGACGAGGGCGGCCGCGGTGGTCACGTCACCCGGGAACACCTGGCCGCACCCGACGATCAGCTCGGCGCCGATCGCCTCGGCGTACCGCACTGCGGCGTCCAGCGCGGCGTCGTCCGTAATAAACGTGAACACCGCACTCCGAAGGCCCGCCAGCAGCGGCGCCAGTTCCGCGGCGGGAGGCGCCTCGCGCGCGCCGAGGTCCACCGCGAGCCCGGCGAAGCCGGCCGACGCGATCCGCTCGACCCGCTCCGGAAGGCTCCATCGCGACGCCGACCGCCAGGGCAGGTCCTCCATCGCCCACAGCGACTGGAAGACCGACAGGGTCCGCGTCACGGTCGTCCCACCACTCGGTCCGGCTCGCGCCCGGCGAGGACCGCGGCCACCGCCGCACCCGCCCAGACGTACGGGCGGACTGCGGCCTCCGCGGAGTACCACGCGGCGTGCGGGGTGAGGATCGTGCGCGGGAACGTGCGGACCGGATCGTCGGCCGGGGGCGGCTCGATCGGCAGGACGTCGAGTGCGGCGCCGGCGATCCGGCCGGAGCGCAGGGCGTCGCCGAGCGCGGTGGTGTCGAGGACGCCTCCGCGTGCGGTGTTCACCACGTACGCCCCCGGGCGGAGGTGCGCGATCGCGGCAGCGTCCAGCACGGGGGGAGCGCCCGGACGCTGCGAGACGTGCAGGCTGACGACGTCGACCTCGGCGAGGAGCTCGTGCAGGTCCTGGCCGGGGTAGGTCAGCACGCGCATCCCCAGTGCGGTGGCGCGCTGTGCGACGGCCTGCCCCGTGGCCCCGACCCCGACGACGCCGAGCACGCTTCCCGCGATCCGGCGCGGCGCCGCTTCCCGGACGTCCCACCGTCCGGCGCGCACCGCGGCGTCCAGCGTGCCGACCCCGCGCAGGAGGTTCAGCACCAGCGCGATCGTGTGGTCGGCGACCTCGTCCGTGCAGTACCCGGCGGTCGACGTCACCCAGGCGCCCCGCGCGGTGACGGCATCCACCGGGATGTGGTCGGTGCCCGCCGACGTCGCGGCGACGATCCGCAGGTCGGGCAGCGCGTCCAGGTGAGCCTCGGTGAGCGGGGTCTCCGGCCCGACGAGCAGCGCGACGACGCCGGAGCCGGCCGGTATCGCGTCCGCAGCCCGGACCTCGGCCTGCACCGGGCCCAGCCCGGCCCGCACGTCCTGCACCGATCCGAACGGGTCGGCCAGAACCACCACCGGCGCGCTCACGCGTCGGCCAGCGCGCGGAGTTCGCCGCCCCGGTGCCGGACGCCGACCGCGTCACCGATCTCGGGACGGTGAGCCAGATCGCCCGGGACCGCGCTGACCACGATCGGGGTTCCGTCCGCCGCGACCGTGAGCCGCAACCGGGCGCCCTGGTAGACGACCTCGGTGACGGTCGCGGCGACGGTTCCGGGGTGGTCGGCCGCGGTCAGCTCCAGGTCCTCGGGGCGGAGCACGGTCGTGCCGCTGCCGTCCACCGGGTTGCCGAACAGCGCGGTCTTCCCGTCCACCACCGGCAGCAGGTTCGCCTCGCCCAGGAAGCCGGCCACGAATCGCGTCGCGGGCCGCCGGTAGACCTCCTCCGGTGAGCCGACCTGCACGATCTTGCCGTCCTGCATGATCGCCACGATGTCCGACATCGACAGCGCCTCGACCTGGTCGTGGGTCACCGCGATCGTCGTCGTGCCGGTCTCCCGCTGGATCCGCTTGAGCTCGAGCTGCATCGCCTCCCGCAGCTGCTTGTCGAGCGCGGCCAGCGGCTCGTCGAGCAGCAGCAGCTGCGGAGCGAAGACGAGCGCCCTGGCGAGCGCGATCCGTTGCTGCTGGCCGCCGGAGAGCGACCGCACCGACCGGTCCGCGACGTCGGGCAGGTGCACGAGCCGGAGCGCTTCGGCCACCCGCTCGCGCCGCGTGGCCCGGTCGACCTTCCGGGCGAGCAGCGGGAACTCGATGTTGCGACCGACCGACAGGTGCGGGAACAGCGCGTAGTTCTGGAACACGACGCCGATCTCGCGGCGGTGCGGTGGTACGCCGGTCAGCGACCGGCCGCCGATGCGCACGTCGCCGCTGCCGGGGTCGGTGAACCCGGCCAGGACGTTCAGCGTCGTGGTCTTGCCGCTGCCGCTCGGTCCGAGCAGCGTCGCGAAGCACCCGGCCGGAACGGTGAGGCTCACCTCGTCGAGGATCCGCGCTCCACCGAGATCGACGGTGAGCCTGTCGATACTCACGCTCTCCAGCCCTGCACCACCCGCCCGCCCGCCCTTAACCGGAAGAAATCTCATGGGGTTTTCCTTTTCCGAGTGGTCAACAGCACGCTCACTCCCAGCAGCACCACCGCCGACCCGATCACCAGCGCGCTCACCGCCGCGATCGCCGGGGACGCGCTCTGGCTCGCGTCCAGCCAGATCCGGGTCGGCAGCGTCTCCTCGCCGGGCGGACTCAGGTAGTAGGCCAGAACCGACTCGTCGAAGCACAGGCCGAATGCCAGCACGGCCGACCCGGCGACGCTGCGCGCCACCAGCGGCAGCTCCACCCGCACCAGCGCCGACGGCCAGGAGTGCCCGAGGCTGCGAGCGGCCCGGGACAGCGCCGGATCGACGCCGGCCAGCCCGGCGGCCACCGCCAGGTAGACGACCGGCGTAGCCAGCACCGCCTGCCCGACCAGCAGCGTCCCCAGACCGGCCCGGCCACCGAGGTCGTCCACGGCCAGGTACAGACCCAGCGCCAGCACCAGCTGCGGCACGACGAGCGGAGCGAGCATCAGCGTCCGCAGCGTGCGCTGCCCACGCCGGACGCGACGCAGCGCGAACGCCGCGCAGGTCCCGGCCAGCGTCGCGAGGACGGCCGCACCGGCGGCGATCCGGGCGGACAGGCTGATCGCGTCGAGCCACGCCGGGTCGGTCAGCACGTCGGTGAACCAGCGCCCCGACCACTGCTGCGGCGGGAAGACCAGGAACGCGTCGGCGCTGAACGCCACCGGCAGGATGACGGCCAGCGGCGCCAGCAGGAACAGCGCGACGACGACGCCCAGGACGACGGTGATGGCGCTGGTGCGAGGAGCGGCGGTGCGGAAGTCACTCACGTTCCACCGCCGCGCTCCAGGCCCGCCCGATGCCGAGGAACCGGTCGGCCAGCACATACAGCCCGAGCGTGGCGACCAGGAGCAGCACACCCATCGCCGCGGCGCCGCCGAGATCCTGCAACCGCCCGAACTGGGTGCCGATCACGATCGAGACGACCTGGCCGCCCGGCCCGCCGAGGAACGCCGGCGTCACGTAGAAGCCGAGGCTGAGCACGAACACGATCACCCCACCGGCCAGCACGCCCGGCCGGATCGCCGGGAGCACCACCGAGCGGAGCGTCAGCCACTCGCCGCCACCGAGGCTCCGCGCGGCCCGCAGCTGGGCGGCGTCCAAGCCTCGCAGGTCCGCGTAGATCGGCAGCACCACGTACGGAAGCATGATGTGGACCATCGCGGGGACCAGGCCGGCCGTGGTCTGGTACAGGCCGAGGCCCTCCCCACCCACGAGACTGTCGAGCGCTCCCGCGGGCTGCAGGGTCAGAACCCAGCCGAACGTCCGGACGAGCAGCGACACCCAGAACGTCAGGAACAGCACGCCGAAGAGCACACCGGCCAGCCGTCGCGGAGCCGCCACCAGCGCGACCGCGTAGATCGCGCCGATGACGACCGTGCATACGGTCACCAGCAGCGAGAGCCAGAGCGTCCGGGCCGCCGCGCCGAGGAACAGCTCGCTGCGGAACGGTTCGGTGACCATCCCGACCGGGCCGTCGGCGGCCACGCCGGCCGCGACGACCGCCACCATCGGCCCGAGCAGACCGATGGTGAGCAGGGCGAGCGGCGGGAGCAGCAGCCACCGGCCTCCGGCAGTCACTTCCCGACCCACGCGAAGAACTTCTCCACGTACTCACCGTCCTGCTTCGCGAGCGACCGGACGTCCACGGACAGCTGCTTGGCGACGTTGTCGGGTGCGCTCGGCTGCTTCGCGAGCTCCTCCGGGCTGAGCAGGTCGAGGGCGGCCGAGACCGTCGGACCGAGGTAGAGGCTCTTGGCCACCGCGGCCTGCGCCTCCGGCGTCGACAGGTAGTCGATCAGCGCGTTCGCGGCGTCGGCGTTCGGCGCCTGCTGGGTGAGCGCGAAGCCGCCCCACGGGTAGAGGATCGCGTCCTGGTAGGTCCAGTCCACCGGCTTGCCGCTGTCCTTGAGCTGGATCATCCGGCTGTTCGCGGTGGCGATCATCGACGCGCTGCCCTGCGCCATGTACTGCTGACCCTGGGCGTACGAGTCGTAGAAGATCAGGTCGTCCTTGATCGTGTTCAGCTTCGCGATCGCCCGGTCGAGGTCGAGCGGGTACATCTTGTCCTTGGCGACGCCGTCGGCCAGCAGTGCGATCTCCGCGGTACCGGCGTAGATCGACTTCGGGAACGCCCGCTTGCCGGGGAACCTCTTCGTGTCGAAGAAGTCGGCCCAGCCGGTCGGCGTCGCGCCGAGCTTCGTCGACCACCCGAGCACGACGCTGTACGCGTAACTGCCGGCTGCGTAGTCCTGGTAGGCCTTGTCGACGAGATCGCACCGCCGCACCCAGTCGGCGAGCTTGCCGGGCGGCGTCTTCCCCTCGATCAGCGCGGCGATCGAGTATCCGTCGAAGTCGATCATGTCCCACTCCGGGTTCGGCTTCGCCACCATCTCGGTGAACTTGCCGTAGTCCCAGGCGGCCTGCGTGACCCGGACGCCGGAGAGCTTCGTGAACGGGTCGAACTCCAGCTTCTGCCGGACGTCGTAGGTCTCGCCGCCGAAGCCCGCGACCACGACCTGGCGGGACGTCAGCTTCGGCCATTTCGCGTCCACACCGGAGGGCGCGGACGAGGGGGTGGCGGCGGTGTCTTCGTCCGAGCCGCAGGCCGCGAGTGCCGACGGCAGCAGCAGCGCGCCACCGGCTGCTAACGAAACTCGGGAGAGGAACTGGCGACGGGAGGAGTGCACGGGGGAGCCTCCGAGAATCGAATATCAGCAGCCAATGGAGTGCAGCGCCGCTGCAACGCTCGTAAGCTAACGCCGGGACTTACGGATCTGCGGCTGGAAATCCAGATGGCCGCAGAGATTTACGTTGCCGAAACGGGGGCCGATGGACACCGACGCGTTCGACCGGGCATTGCTGGCCGAGCTGCGCCGGGACGGCCGGGCCACGTTCGAGGCGCTCGGGCAGGCGGTCGGGCTGTCCCGTCCGGCGGTAACCGCGCGAATGCGCCGACTGCTGGACAGCGACCTGGTGACGATCGTCGGCGTCGTCCACCCGTCGGTGTTCGGCCTGAACGCGTACGCGCACCTCGGGCTCATCGTGCAGGGACCGATCGCCCCGGTCGCCGAGCGTCTCGCGGAGTTCGGGGACCTGCCGTTCCTCTCCGCGGTCGCCGGACGGTTCTCGCTGATCGCCGAGCTGCGCTGCACCGACCAGGCGGCGCTGGCGGCGACGATCCGGCGGATCGCCGGGCTGCCGGGCGTCCGGAAGGTCGAGACCGGGATCTACACCGAGATCCGGAAGGACACCCACTTCCCGCCCGGCCGGTACGACGAAACCCCGGTCGACGATGTCGACCGGGGCCTGCTCGCGCACCTCCGACGCGACGGACGGGCGTCGTTCGCCGAACTCGCGGACGGCGTGGGGCTCTCCACCAGCGCCGCGCGCACCCGGGTGTTACGGCTGCTGGAGTCCGGCGCCGTGCACGTCGGAGCGCGGGTGAACGCGAGCGCGTGGGGCGCTCCGGTGCTGACCGGGTTCGAGGTGACGCTCGGCGGTGATCCGGCGTCGGTGGTCTCGGTGCTGGACGGGCTCGATCGGGTCCAGTACCTCGCGACCGCGGTCGGCCGCGCCGATGTCATCTGTACGGCGGTCACCTACGACGCCGACGAGACGCTTCGGCTGCTCGAGGACGTCCGGGCGCTGCCGGGCGTCCTCGGGCTGGAGTCCTGGACCCACCTGCGAGTGCTGAAGGAGCAGTACTAGCGGGTGCCGCTGCGGCTCAGCCGCGGGCCTTCGGCGCCGAGCAGCGGCACCACGCGGTCGCCCAGCGGGTCGTCGAGCACCGAGTGCGTCCCGGTCTTCAGGCCGGTCGACTCGGCGAAGCGGCCGGCCAGGTCCATCGGCGTGGCGCCGTCCAGCGACTCGGAGAACGAGGACGTCAGGTAGCTGCGGATGCCGTTCAGCAGCCGCTCGGTGTCCTCCCGCGGACGCACGACCAGCCGGACGAACTGGCTGGTGATGCCGAGCTTGTTGCCGCACTCCCGGATCAGCACGCCGTGCCGGGACAGCAGGTAGTCGCGCAGCCGCGGCCCCTCCACCTCGGCGGGCAGCTTCACCAGCACGAAGTTCCCCTGCGACGGAAACACCTGCATGCCGGGGATCCGGCGGAGCTCGTTGATCATCTCGTACCGGTCGCGGGCCAGCAGGCGCAGGCTCTCGCGGTACTCGGCCAGGTGGTCGCGGAGCATGAACACGACGGTCTCGGCCAGCGAGTTGAGGTTCCACTTCGGAAGGCGCGAACCGATCTTCTTGACCAGTGCCGGGTTGCCGACGACGTACCCGAACCGGATCCCGTGCAGCCCGAAGTTCTTCCCCAAGCTCTTCAGCACGAGGACGTTGTGCCGCAGCATCGCTTCCTGGGCGATCGACGGGCGGTGCTCGGCGTCCACGAAGTCGATGAACGACTCGTCGACGACGACCAGGTCGCGATCGGCCAGCGAGTCGACGAGCCGGAGCACTTCCCACTTCGGGATGTAGTTGCCGTCCGGGTTGTTCGGGTTGCAGACCACCGCGACCCGCGAGTTGCGCTCCCGGATGAAGTCGACGTAGGCGTCGATGTCGAGCGCGAACCCACCGGCCTCGGGCAGCTGGAACATGTCGACCCGTTTGCCGGTCTCCAGCGACTGGTCGGTCCAGCGCCCGAACGTGGGCACCGGGGTCGCCATGCTCTCGTGGATCATCAGGTGGTCGATCCAGGTGATCAGCTCGGTGGAGCCGTTGCCCATCGCGATCGTCTGCGGCGGCATCTGCAGCAGGCTGGCGAGCTGGCCGGTGATCGCGCCGGCGTCGGTGGGGTAGTACTTGAGGATCGTCTCGAGCTTCGCCGACAGCTCGGCGAACATGTCCGGCGTGGGGAAATACGGGTTGCACGGGATGCAGAAGTCGGAGAGCTCCTCGGAGCCGGACCCCATGCTGCGGGCGAGGGTGAAGTACGACGGGCTGTGATTGCCCTGTCGGAACATGCCCAGGTCCATCGAGTGCTTCACGCAGGTCCCTCCGTCGGGCCGGTCAGCGGACGATTCC
This sequence comes from Cryptosporangium aurantiacum, assembly GCF_900143005.1. Classification (NCBI taxonomy): domain Bacteria; kingdom Bacillati; phylum Actinomycetota; class Actinomycetes; order Cryptosporangiales; family Cryptosporangiaceae; genus Cryptosporangium; species Cryptosporangium aurantiacum. Next base: position 745,935 of record NZ_FRCS01000003.1, on the reverse strand, counting down.
GCGGCTCGCAGCGGTGCACTCCGAAAACGGTCCGGGAGGGGTGCCGGTTCACTTCTGAGGCGGGCGTTGTCGGTCGTATTCTGCGGCGGTGAGCCTCCTTTCGACCGCGGTCGTGACCGTCCTGGGTGCGGCCTGCGCGACCGGGACGGTGTGGTGGGCGCGGCGTGCGGAGCGGTCGGTTGTCGCGCCGCCGGAGCCGCCGGGCGGTTCGGCTGCGTCGGGGGCTGAGGCGGGGGGTGCGTCCGGGGGCGCGGAGCCGTGGTGGGAGCGCGAGCCGTGGTGGGCCACGCTCACCGAGGACGAACGTCGCTGGGTGGTGCAGAATCTCGCGGCTGCGGGACCGGACGAGCCGGTGGTGGACTTCCGTTAACCTCCGCGCCTATCGGTGCTGATGTGACAGGAGGAACCGGTGGCGCAAGCGACAACGGACGACGAGGTCGATTCAGGACTGAACGGAAGCGAGGTTCCCGCCGCCGCGGTGGCCCAGCCCCCACCCGACACACCCGCCGCCGCATCCCCGGAGCCCGCCGCGTCCCCAGGGCTCGCCGCGTCCCCGGAGCCCGCCGTTCCTGCGGCCCCTGCGGCGCCTGTGGCGTCCGTTGCGCCCGCGGGGGCGCCCGCGGAGCCGGTCGCGCTCACCGCGCCTGCTGGCGCGCCCGCGGAGCCGGTCGCGCTCACCGCGCCTGCTGGCGCGCCCGCGGAGCCGGTCGCGCTCACCGCGCCTGCTGGCGCGCCCGCAGTGCCCGCAGTGCCCGCCGCGCTCGCCGTGCCTGCGGCGTCCGCTGCGCACGCAGAGCCGGCCGCGGTCGCCGCGCTCGCCGTGCCTGCGGCGTCCGCTGCGCCCGCGGAGTCGGCGGCGGTCGCCGCGCCGGAGGCCGCGCCTGCCGAGCCGGTTGCGGCGGTCGCGGGGCCGCACGTATCGGCATCGACTGCCGCGTGCGCAGTGCCCGCAACATCCGCGGGGCCGGCTGCGCCCGCACCGGTGGCAGCGCCTGCCGAGTCGGTTGCGCCGGTCGCGGCCGTGGGATCCGTGGCGCCGGCTGCGGCTGCAGCGCCCGCTGCGGGTGGTGCTCGGCCGGGGACGTTGATCATCGAGCGGATCCTCCGTGACCGGGAAGGGGTCTGGCGGGAGATCCTCGCCGAGCAGCAGCTCAACGCCATGCTCCGCCGCATGCTGATCAGCTCGGTCGTCTCGCTGGCCGTGTACGGGCTGGTGCTCGGCGCCTCCGCCGGGCCGCTGCAGGCGCTCTCTTCGGCGGTCAAGCTGCCGCTGCTGTTCCTGCTGACGCTCGGGATCTGCCTCCCGACCCTCTACCTGTTCAACCTCGTGTTCGGCGCGCGGCTCTCGATCCGGCAGGCGCTCGCGCTGGTGCTGGTTTCGATCACGGTCACCGGCGCCCTGACCCTCGCGTTCGCGCCGATCAGCCTGTTCTTCCTGGTCACCGCGAACGACTACGCGTTCTTCAAGCTGCTCAACGTGCTGATTTTGATGCTCACCGGGTTCGTCGGGCTGAGCGTGATGGTCGACGGGATGCGCGGCCTGAACCGGCTGTCCGGCCACGAGCCGCAGGAACGTCCGCGTCCGCTGGCGCCGTACGGCTGGCCCCCGCCGATGCCGGCCCCCGGCCACCCTGGTGCGTCCGGCCACCCTGGCCACCCCGGTCACGGGGGCCACAGCGTGCACCCCGCGCAGCCCGCGCTCGAGGCGCAGGCGACCCGCGACCCGCAGGCAGCCCTGAAAACCCCGGTGCCGGGCGCGTTCGACCGGCCGGTCAACACCCGGCTGCTCTACGTCTGGGTGCTGCTCTTCGGGTTCGTCGGCACTCAGCTCGCCTGGACGCTCCGCCCGTTCATCGGTGAGCCCAGCCACCCCTTCCAGCTCTTCCGCGACCTGGAAGGCAGCTTCTACGCGAACGTCCTGGACACCCTCGCGCAGATCTTCTGAGCCCGCCCGCGCCGGGCGGACGAGCACAAACCGAAACGGCCCGCCCGGAATACCGGGCGGGCCGGACGCATCGATGGAGCCGTGCCGGGTGCCCGTCGGCACGAGCCCCATCGACGCGCGTGCCGGCCGTACCTCGGCCGGCTGTCCGGGTTCAGCCGGTCGCCGCCAGGCGGCGCCGGTCGCGCGACATGATCGTGGTCGGCACCTGCACCGGCTGACGCGGCGACGAGAGCTCGAACCGCGGCTTGCTGTAGAGCAGCTCACGGGCGACCGTGACGAACTCGGTCGGAGCGTTGATCGCGACGACGCCGACCAGGTCCCGGCCGCGATAGTGGCAGGTCAGGACGCCGGTCCGGGCGGGCTTGCGGTGCCCGGGCCGCCGGTCGAGCCGCCGCACCTCGGTGTCGTTGCTGATGTCGCCGCAGACCTGGATCCGCAGGCCGAGCTGCTGCGACCAGTACCGCGGCAGCAGGATCGCCGGCTCGGTCGGAGCGTCACCGGCCAGCAGCGAACGCGCCGCCGACTGGCCCTGCTCCAGCGCCGCGATCCACTGACCGCACCGCCCGTTCTTGTCGGCCATCCAGCGGTTGGGCCACTTCGCCAGCGCACCGGCGGCCACGACGCCCGGCACCACGGTGCCCTCCTCGTCGAGCACGCGCAGGGCGTCGTCGCAGACCACACCGTCGGAGATGTCGATGCCGGTACCGGCCAGCCAGGCAGTGTCCGGTTTCTCGCCCGCGGTCATCACGACCATGTCGGCGTGCACCCGGCTGCCGTCGTCGAGCGTCAGCGTCCACTTCTCGCCGATCCGGTCGGCGGCCTTGACCCGGCGGCCGAGCCGCAGGTCGACGCCGTCCTCGGCGTGCTCGTCGGTCATCAGCTTCGAGGCGACGCCGTCCAGGACGCCGTTCATCACGACGTCACGCGGGTGGATCAGCGTGACGTCCTTGCCCATGCCCCGGATGCTGCAGGCCAGCTCGCAGCCGGTGAAACCGCCGCCGACGACCGCGACGCGGTTCGCGTTGCGCAGCCCGCGCCGGATCTCCCAGGCGTCGTTGATGTCGTGGACGATGTGCGGCACCGCGGCACCGGACCACATGCTGTTGAGCATCGGGCGGGCACCGTTCGCGATCACCAGACCGTCGAACCGGAAACCCTCGCCGGTCTGGGCCCAGACGACCCGCTCGTTCATGTCACAGGCGACCGCCGTGCGGCCGAGACGCCAGTCGATCTCCCAGCGCTTGTCGGTGACGCCGATGCGGGCGTCCTTGGGGCGCTGGGCACCGGTGATCAGGCCCTTGGAGCAGGCCGGGCGGTCGTAGGAACCCCCCGGATCGGCGCAGAGCAGCTGGATCTGGCCGCGGAAACCGAGTCGCCGCAGCTCCTCACCGGCCGCGGTGCCGGCGGGGCCACCGCCGACGACCAGGATCCGGTCTGCTGGTCCCAGCGTCGCCAAAGACCGCTGGGGCGCGAGGCGGGTGATGTTCTCCGCTCGCCTCTGCATCAGGCACCTCCTCGTGGGCGAAGCCCGGTGACGTTGTCGTATCGGTTGGGACTGTCCTTGCGACCTTCGGGGCGGTTGGGGACCGACCGCAGCGGCGGCGGGGGCGGCGTCACCGGCTGACCGTGACGGCGCCCGGGGCCACCGGGCGGGAACGGACCCAGCCGTCCGGTAGGCCGAGGCGCGCCCGCAGCACCCGGCCCGCCCACAGCGCTGAGCCCGCCCGAAGCGCCGGCCGGGACGGGAGGCGCGGGCGGCACCGCGGGGCTCGTCGGAATCGGACGCGGTGCGTCGACCGGAGAAACCGGCGCGACCGGCGCCAGGTGCGGGACCACCGTGGTCTCCCTGGTGTCGGCCGTGGGGGCCAGGGAGATGGGCTGGCCGGGACCGGCGGTCGGGCCGACGTTCGCCGGAGCACCGGGCTCCTGGGCGCCGGGCGGGATCGTGAGGTCGAACGGAACGCCGGGGCCGGACATCGAGATCGCCCGCGCCGGGCAGATCTTGATCGCCGAGTAGACCTTGTCGACCTCGTGCGGCTCGACCGTGGTGCGGTAGGCCAGTCGGCCGTTGCCCTTCAGCTGGAACACTTCCGGCGCCTCGTGCTCGCAGAACCCGAACCGGGCGCAGGTGTGCGGGTTGACGTTGACCGTCGTGGTGCTGGCTCGCTTGTCCGCGATGTCCATCGCGGCGGCGCCGACCTGCTTGCCGAACTTGCCGCTGGTCCCGAACCAGAGGGCGATCGTGATCAGCCAGCTGATGACGACCACCACCGTCACCCAGCCCTTGACCTCCGAGCCGGTGAAGATCAGGTGGCCGACGGTCACGGTGTAGGCCATATAGGCGGTCGAGTGGACGATCCGCCAGTTGGCGTGGCCGAGCTTGCGCTGGACCGGCACCGAGAGCGCGATCGCGAGGAACATTTCCAGGCACAGCGTGCCGAGGCCGACGCCGATCGGCTTCGTCGGGTTGATGAACGGAATGATCTGGTCGATCCAGCGGACGTACGTGCCGGGCGCTGCCAGCTGGGCCAGACCGTGCACGATGCCGAGCGCCAAGCCGCCGATCGCGAACGTCATATGAAGGTTCTTCAACGACGTGTGCTTGATCCACGGCAGCGACCATGAGCGTCCGAGCACGATGCCGATCAAAATGCTCAGCCACAGCGCGAGCGTCGAGGCGAAGCCCACTGCTGCCGCGACGACGTGGACCGCTGCCGCAGCTGCGGCGTCGTCAGCGGCGGCCGCCAGAGCGGGTTCCATTCACGTCCTCCTCGTTGTCCCATCCGGATGCTGAGCACCTGAGCGCCGGGTCGCCGTTGCGGAGCAACAACATGTTGCGGTCGTCCCGGACCGACTCCGGCCGACCGGACTGGCGTCCGATCGGCCGGGGCGTCCCGATTCGCTCGGGGTGCGCACCGTCCTATCCGTGTGACGGGTGTGGCGGTGCGCCGGTTCAGAGGTTTTTTCTCAGCAGCGACGACCGGTGTTGATGCACTGCACCATGCGGTTCATCACGTTCTGCGGGATGAGGTTGAAGAAGTCGTTGTGCGAGCTGCTCGGTTCGTGGGTCGACTCGGGGAAGCTGTCGAATCGGAACGTCGGACCGGGCTTCGTGTTGTAGGTCAACGTGATGACGAGCTTCGGCACCACGACCGGGTTGCTCGCCGGGCAGTTGCCCTGCGCGTCCGGGTAGACGATGTGCGTGCGGTGGTTCGCGCTGTCGGTGTTCTGGCCGTCCCAGCAGCTCGGGAACTCGGAGATGCTGGTGAAGCCACGGCCGTTCGGGCAGAGCGTGTACTTGTCGACCGAGATGCGGTTCGTGAAGCCCTGGCAGGTGAACGCCGACCGCTGGTTCGCGCCGCCGTTGACCGGTGCCTTCGCGTCACCGGCGAGAACCCGGATGTTCTGCGGCATCGCGGCGACCTTGCTGCGCGGGTTGCCCTCGAACCGGATCGTGAACCTGGGGATCAGCAGCTGGCCGGTGTTCAGGTCCTCCTCGAGCTCGCCGGGGAACCGGTTCGGAGTGTCGACGGTCGCGTCGCGGAAGACCGGCCAGAAGTACGCCGACTTGTCGCCCTGGTTGCAGGTGGTGCCGCCGGCCGCGAGGCTCTCGTCGGTCGAGTTCGCGTCGGTGGTCGTGTTGCCGGTGTAGTCGTGCACGTGGTGCGCGGCGTTCACGACACCGGGAGCGGCGATGAAGTTGTCGGAGTTGTGGCGGTCCTGGAGCGTGCAGCGAATGCTGTTGAAGCTTCCGCGGGAGCCGTTGCGGGCGAACCGCGGTGCCCGCACGGTCGGGACCTGACGGATGTCGATGTAGTCGGTCTCGTCGATGCCGTTGTCCGGGGCCTCGGTCTCCTCGCCGCCGCCCTCGGCCGGGTCGGTCGCCGAGGGGTCGGTCGCCGACGGGTCGGCGCTGGCCGACTCGTCCGGGTCGCCGCTCGCGGTCGCCGACGGGTCAACGCTGGTCGTCGTCGACGGGTTCGCGCTCTGGCTGCCGTTGTTCCCGTTGTTGTGCCCGTGCCGTCCGGAGGAATTCCGCCAGCCGTCCCGGCCGTCCCGGTCGCCACGGAGACCTGCCGATGCGGTGCCGACACCGAGGGCCACCACCATCGTCGTGAAGACCGCCATGATGATCAGCGATCGACGACGGAACTGGTTGGGGGGCCGCTTGTGCCTCTTCGGTCCAGTCATGCGGGTGTTGTCTCCTCGGTCGGGGCGGGCAGGGATGCTCGGGTGTGCCCACCAGGTCGGTTCACAGGCCCCTCATTGGTCTCGCCCTCACTACGCTCCGCAGGCTCGACCGGTTCAGCGTTATCCGCGCTGTAGACCAGCCGCAGTGCACGGGGAGCTCGGTGGCGACCGCCGTCACCGCTGCTCAGAGGCGTGCGGCGGGCGGAATATTCACGTCCGGAGACCGCGTCCCCGGCCCATTCGGCGTCCGGCGCCGGACTGTCCAGCCACGCAGCGTCGCGCTGGTGGGGGAGCTGCTGGGGAGCGGGGGCGCCGTGCCGGCCGCGGGGCGCGTCGGCCTTGCGGGCCTCGGCGGCGAGCATGCTCGCCGCCCAGGCCCTGGCGTCGACGTGGTCGGATACACCGACCTCGTCGACGCAGGCGTCTTCCGCCCACGATTCGGCAGCGCCCGATTCGGCGCCTCCCAAATCGGCGCCTCCCAAATCGGCGCCCCCTGATTCGGTGGCCCAGGCTTTCTCGGTGAGCGCCCGGTCGCTGCCGGGCCGGTCGGCCCGGGGCGCGTCCGCCACGTACGGCGGCGGCGTCTGTACCCGGGCGACGCCGACCCAGGCGCCGGACGCGCGCGGGATGCGCGAGCGGGTCCGCCACGCGTCGGGGTCTCGGATCTCGTTCAACGGGTTACTCACCTCGCCGCACTCGGCGGATGCTGACCATGCCCACGAGCGCGGCGGCGGCGAGCATCGCAACGATCAGGACGGTCCGGACGCCGGGCATGTTCTCTTCGACACCGCCGGAGCCGGACGAGGACGCCTGCGAGAGGACCGGGGCCGGCAGTTCGTCGAACGTGACCAGGCCGGTGCTCTCCAGCAGCGTCATGTGCCGCATGACGACGGTGTTCGCGATCTGCGCGTACTGCCGGATGATCGGGTTCCGGGTACCGGTGCGGACCTGGGCGATGACGTTGAACACCGCTCCGTGGGCGGCGCGCAGCCGGTCGGCGAACAGCCGGTCGTAGTCGGCCCCGTTCGCCGCCGACAGCTCGGCCATCCAGCCCAGCTGCGCCTCCGACGCCGTGCTCGGAAGGACGACGTCGAGGTCGGCGGCCAGCTTGCGGACCGAGTCGTCGAGCTTGCGGTGGTCGGCGGCGAGCTGCCTGCCGACCGCCTTGACGATCGGGCTCTCCGCCTTCTGCTGCGCCTGCTCACCGGTGGGGATCTCCCACAGACCGGCCTGCCGGACCTTGATCAGCAGCTGCTTGTCCGCTTCGGTGAGCGGGATCGACCGCGCGGTGGTCAGGTCCGGCAGCGGCGGGGACGGCTCCGGGCTCGCGCTCGTGACAACCGGGTCCTCCGGGCTGTCCTTCTGGGTGTCCCGCACCGTGCCGGCCTCGTTGCCCTCGCCGGCTTCACCGGTGTCGGCGTTCTCGCCGCTGTCCGTTCCCTCGCTGGACTCCGCCGCCGGAACGGCCCCGAGGTTGCCGGTGTTCGTCCGCAGTGCGGGGTCGTTCACGCCGAGCTCGCCCGCGATCGCGGGCGAACTGCTACCCGGCCATCCGCCGAACGCGGTGGCTCCGATCGCGATCGCACCCGCGGCGATCAGCGCGAGGAACACGGTGAGTGATTGCCCCGGCAGCGCCTCGGCGACAGTGCTCAGCACCCGCCGCTCACCCGGAGCGTTTGCTTTCCGACCGGTCATCGACCGCTCCCGAACGTCGCGAAGAAAGGATTCCGTCTGACCCGGTGGACGCCACCGCCCCGCTACGGGAGGGGCCGGAGGGAGTTACCGGGACTCGATCAGCGCGACGGAGCGCAGTGCGGGGGAGTTCACCGCCCGGCAATCGTTAAGCCACAGATAAAGATCGGCTCACCCGCGGTTAAAGGCCTGCAGGTGCCGGGGAACTTTCTCCGTCGATTATGAACCGGCTGTGTGCACCGTCCGTGTTCCCGGTCGCGCGGCTCACCGGTCGCCGCTCTAGCCTCCGAAACACGGGAGACCAGATCATGAACGCGAGCATCCGCTCGGTCACGACACGCACCGCCCTGGCGGCCGCAGGCCTTCTCACGGCGTTTGCGTTGACAGCGTGTGGCTCGACGTACGAGGCCGACCCCAAGAACGCCGCCGCCACCGGCGCTCCGGCCACTGCGCAGGCTGCGGCTCCCGCCGCGGATCCCACGCCGGAAGCGGGGGGTTCCGACTCCGGAGCCGCCGACGACTCCGAAGCCGCCGGTGACGCCGGCGCCGCGGACGACGTGGGGAAGAAGCCGACGACGCTGAAGCGCGTCCGCACGGCGAAGATGGGTGACGTCGTCACCGACGAGAAGGGGTGGATCCTCTACCGCTTCGACAACGACACCGCGAAGCCGCCGGCGTCCAACTGCAACGGTGACTGCGCCAAGGTGTGGCCGCCGGTTGTCGCGGACGACCAGGAGATCGAGGGCCTCGACGCCTCCGAGGTCGGCGAGGTGACGCGCGACGACGGCACCAAGCAGGTGACGCTGGCGGGCTGGCCGCTGTACTACTACCTGGGCGACAAGAAGCCCGGTGCCTGGACCGGGCAGAACGTCGGCAAGGTCTGGTTCGCGGTCGCGCCCGACGGCACGAAGAACGTCACCTGCCTTCCGGAGAACCCGCCGGCGCCGCCGAAGCCGCCGGCCGATGACGACGCGAGCCCGAGCGCTGCCGCCGGCGACGGTGGTTACACCTACTGAGTGGGCCACCCCACCACTGTCGGAGTTCGCCCTGGCGGCTCGCACCCGGTGCTGGCGCGAACTCCGGCCCAGCCCACCCGATCGCCCGAGTCGGCTCGCGGTCGGGTGGGCCGCTGGACCGGTGCCGCCACCACCGGCCGTGGTCAGGTGATTGTCCGAAGGGGATAGTGAATGGCGCGGAAGAATATGTGGTCGGCCACCGCAGCGGTGGGCGACGCCGAACTCCGGGGAGTTCCGGAGGGGTACGCGCCTGAGATCGACGGCACGATGGAGCTGCCGAGGGCGCTGCCGCGTCCCTCGTCCAACGTCTACACGGTCGGACGCCTCGGGGGTGCTCACCGGCGCAGCGAACGCGGCGGCAAGGGAGCGAAGAAGCCCAAGGACCGCGACCGCACCGACGAGTGGACGAGCATCTGGCCGGACGATCAGCCGACGGTCCCACGCCCGTCCCCGCTGCTCCACCCCGACGAGCGCCGCCAGCCGGGCGGAGTCCAGCCGGGCGGAGTTCCGTCGGGGTACGACCGCGGCCCCGGCGCCTACGACGCCGACCCGGCCGCCTACGGCACCGGGCCTTCCGCCTACGACGCGCAGGCTTACGACGCGCAGGCTTACGACGCGCAGGCTTACGACGCGCAGGCTTACGACGCGCAGGCTTACGACGCGCAGGCTTACGACGCGCAGGCCTACGACGCCCGCGCCTACGGCACCCAGGCCTACGACACGAGCCCCTACGACGCCGGGCGGCCGACGTCCCCCGGGCGGCCGACGTCCGGCTCGCGGGCAGGCGTGGGCGGGAGCCACGCGGCGGGGGCCGCGGGCAAGCGGCCACGGACCGGCTCCCGGCGCAAAGCGTCCCGCCCGATGCGCTACACCGGATCGCGCCGCAAGTTCTCCACCTGGGCGCCGCTCGCGGGCGGCGTCCTGATGCTCGTGCTGGTGCTCGGCGCCACGATGCTGGCCGAGGCCGACCGGTACACCGGATCGTCCAGCTCGGCGTTGAACAGCGCGTCCGCGAGCCCGCCGACCGGCAGCGCGAGCGCGCCGTCCGGCGCCAAATCCTCCGACCAGCCGAGCCGGAAGGCCGAGGCGCCCGCCGCCGAAGCCGTCGCCGCGGCGATCAACAAGGAGCTCGACCTCCTCGGCTGCGGCCGGGTCGAGGTCGACCAGTCGCTCGTCGCGGCCGCCGGTGACCACGTCGACGACATGCTGTCCCGCGGATACCTCGACACCGCGTCCCCGGACGGTGGCGATACGCTGACCCGCGCCAAGAGCGCCGGCTACCAGGGACAAAAGGTGGTCGAATCGGTCGTCTCGGGCGCGGGCAGCCCGGCCGAGGCGGCGCGGGCAGCGTTCCCGACACCGGGCGGGACCGCGACCGTCCCCGCCACCGTGAAGGTCGTCTCCGGCGGAAATCTCAGCTGCGGCTGGACCGCGGTCGGTGCCGAGGCTCGGATGAACAACCGGAGCGTCGCCTACTGGTCGATCGTCCTGGGTCAATAGACCCGGACACCGCCCGGGTGGACCGAACAGATGAGGAGAAGACCTTCACCCCGGACCCGGATCGCACTACGTTGTGCACCCGGTTCACCGGATTCGTGCCATTGACCGTTAGCGCCCGAGAAAGTTTTCGGTTCGTGCTGAACCGGCTTCTGCAGGCGTGCGTGTGAGAGTTGGGGCTCGTGTGCGACCCGATAAAGGATCACGGTCGGAGGCGTCAGTGCACATAGCTGTTCCCGCTCCCCGGTTACCCGGAGCGGCTGTTCCGCCAGGCCGGACGTCGATAGGTCCCGACGTTCGGCAACGCACTGCGTCCGGACCACGGGACGGCGTGGGGAGCGGTGCCGGCCACGCGCCGCCGCTCAACGGCGTCGTGGGGGCCGACCGGCCGTCGACCCCCCGTCAGCTGCCACCCGCCCAGGGTGAGGAGCTGATCCGGCAGATCTACGTGGAGCACGGCCGTGCGCTGCTGGCGTACGCGACCCGGCTCACCGGCGACGCCGCCGCGGCCGAGGACGTCGTCCAGGAGACGCTCGTCCGGGCGTGGAAACACAGTGAAGCGCTTTCTGACGGATCCCGGTCAGTCCGGGGCTGGTTGCTGACGGTCGCGAGGAACATCGTGACCGACCGGGCACGAGCTCGCCGGGCTCGCCCCACCGAGGTCGCGGAGAACCCCGCGACCCCGCCGATGGAACGGGACCACTCCGACGGGGTGGTCGACACGATGGTGGTGCTCGACGGGCTAGGAGCCTTGTCGACCGAGCACCGACGAGTACTGATCGAGGTTTATTACCGTGGACGGACGACTGCCGAGGCTGCCGAGGTGCTCGGCGTGCCAGCCGGCACCGTCAAGTCACGGACGTACTACGCGCTGCGAGCTCTCAGAGCGGCGCTGGGGGATGTGGTCGGGGTGACACGATGAGCGAAATACGCTGCCGCGAACTCGTCGGCGCATACGCGGTCGGGGCGCTCGAACCGCCCGAGGCGGCGATGCTCGCCGACCACCTGCTGACCTGCACCCGGTGCCGCCACGAGTTGGACGAAGCCGAGCAGACCGCCGCCGCGCTGGCCGCCGTGCCGCCGGAGGCGTTCATCAACGAGCCCGCCGACCCGAACGACGCGCTGATGATGCGGACGCTGCACGCGATCCGTCTCGAAGCCGCAACCACGAGCCAGGCCGCTACTCCGCCGCCGCAGCTGCGGTCCGTGCGGGGGAACGAACGTCCGGCCGCTACCCCGGCACCGGACGCCGGCTTCCCGGGCTGGTCCGGGCGGACGGCACGGTCCCACCGCGCGCGTCCGCGGGCGTCCAGCGCCAGCGCACAGCGTCGTCACCTGGCGTGGGCCGGAGCGGCTGCGGCCGCGGTACTGGTCCTCGGCGGTGGGGTGCTGCTCGGGTCGAACCTGTCCGACTCCGACGACGGCGGGAAAACCCGTACCGCGCCGGTGGCCGAGCGAACCGCGGAAGCGACCGGCGAACCCACGCCGACCCTCGGCGAGGTGACCTACCCCCTCGAGAGCGACGTCACCACCGGTGGCGCCCAGCTGAGTGTCATGGTCACCGAGGTGGACGGCGGCTTCTTGCGCCTGGATCTCGAAGGCACCGACCTGCCGCCGGGCATCGAGGTCGAGGTCACCGCGGCGACCAGCCTGGGTGACCCGGTCGTCGGCGATCGGCGCTTGAAGGTCAACGGGTCCGGAGTCCTCGACGACTCGGTGAACCTGAAGCCGTCGGCCGACGGAGGCCGGTTGGCCGCGGTGTCGATCCGGACGCCTGCCGGCGCAACGCTGGTGACCGCAGTTCAATAACCCGGTTGCCGGGCTGCGGCACTCCTCGGGTTGTGGGGATCGGTGGGCTGTCGCACCCCGGTCGGGCCCCGCACCGTTTCGACGGTGCGGGGCCCGACCCGTTTCCGTCCTGCTCACCGCATTCCCGGTTGAACCGGACGCCGCCGGGAACCGTCTGGAGAGTATGAGCCGACCGCAATCCACGTACCCCCATCAGGCCGGCCGCCGCCCCGGCGGTGCCGCCAGCTCCTACCCGTCAGACCGCTACGAGACGTTCGACTCCGACGACCGGGACCCGCCCGGCCGGTATCCGGGCGGTGGCTCCGGTGGTCCTGGCGCTCCTCGCCGCTCCCGGCGCGGCATCGTGATCGCGACCGTCGCTGCCGCGGTGGTCGGCGGCTCGGTTCTGGGTCTGGCCGGCGCGGAGTGGTACAGCAGCCGGAACTCGGAGCCGGTGGCAGCGCCGGAGCGGTCGCTGCCGGAGATCGCGGAGAAGATCGGCTGCAAGCCGACGGACCTCCACAAGAACAGCGAGTTCCAGCAGGCGGCCTGCGTGACGGGCGGCAAGCGGATGACGATCCTGACGTTCGTCTCGAACCAGAAGATGTACGACTGGATCAAGGAGGCCGAGGGCTACGGCGGTGCCTACCTGGTCGGTACCAAGTGGCTGGTGACCTCGACCAAGGCGGAGACGCTCGACCCGCTGGTCGACGATCTCGGCGGTCAGATCATGCTCGACTCGCACTACTGAGAATCCCGGTCGGACTTCCCGCGTCGCCGTTCCCCGGCGGCGCGGGTTTTTTGTGTTGTCTCAACGAAGCCGGGCGGTGGTGACGAGGAGCTCAAACGGGGCCGGACAGCTGAACGCGCGGGCAACCAGTGCCCGCGTAGCGTCCAGAATGAGGGTTGAGGGTCAGTAGCCGCAGCTGCGGGTCCAACGACGCGCGCTGCGCGCAGCGCGCGCGGGGCGCGAGCCCAGCACGAGCGGACGAGGTCCGGCGGGACGACGAGCGACGACGGGTTCGGTCACGCACGGAGCCGGCTCGACCGCCACCGGGGGTGCCGCTACCGGGGCCGGGCGCCGAGATGGCGGAGCGGCCGACGGGAGCCAGGGTAGGCCGGCGGGGGCGGCCGATTCGGTGGCGCGCGGCCCGCCCGCGGTGCGGCGCGAGGCACCGGCGCCCAGTCCGCCGCGGCGACCGAGCCGACCCGGACGGAGCGCGGCGCGCCCGAGGTTGCCCCGGCCCACCGAGCTGCGGAGCGGCGTCGCGCGCAGCATCGTCGCGCGCCCGAGGACGGTCAGCGGGCCGGTGGCCACGACGACCGCGGTTCCGGCGCCGTGCACGACCCGGCTGCCCGCGTGGATCATCGAGCGGCGGTCGGCGACCGGCGTCCAGCCGTTGCCCACCGGGGCGACGCAGCGCGAGGAAGCCAGCTCACCGCCGGTCAGCGGCTCCTCGTCCACCCGCATTTCGACGACGTCCAGCAGGCGCGCGTCGGCCGGGACCAGGTCGCCCTGGGCGAGTAGCACGATGTCGCCGGGGACCAGGTCGACGGCGGGGACCGACAGCACCCGGTCGGAGCGGAGCACGCGGGCCTGGAACTGCTGACGCCCGGCCTCGACGTCGGTCAGCGTGTGGTCCGGCGCGATCCGGCGGCCGCGCACCGCGTCGACCATGGCCTGAACACCGGTCCACTCGGCCACCGCGGCCCACCAGGGCTGCGTGGCGGCACCGTCGACGGTCTTGTCGGCGTCGGTCTCGACCAGGTTCGGGCCGAGCGCGCCGCGGCGGCGGGCGGCCTCCTCCACGGTCAGCCCGGTCAGCGGGTTGACGTCGAACCGGCGGAGGACCTCTTCGTGCGGATAGGCCCACGGATGGACCGATACCGGTCCGCGGGTCTCGGCGGGGGCCGGGCTCACTGCTGGGCGCATGGCCGTCTCCTGTCCAGGTAATACGAGTTGGGCACCGGGTGGAGCTGTCAGCGCTCTCGGACCGTCGGACGAGCCCTGCGGCGGCTGACCTTAAGTTCGGCTTGTGTGTTCCTGTTGCAATGACGGCTCGCCGCGGAGGATGGTTCAACGCCCGACGAACGAGGTTGACGATGTTTTGGGAGGGGCTCTTGTGACGGATGTGCCAGGAGTGCCCCCCGGATGGCCATCCCTGGCGCGACCGGGCACGATAGGCCTGCGATGACGCTCACTGATCTGCTCCCGGCCACCGCCGACCCCGACGCCGTATTCGATGCCTTCTCCACGTGGGCGGACAAACAGGGCCTGACCCTGTATCCGCATCAGGAGGAGGCGCTGATCGAGATCGTCTCCGGCGCGAACGTCATCCTGTCGACGCCGACCGGCTCCGGGAAGAGCATGGTCGCCACCGGCGCCCACTTCGCGGCGCTGGCCACCGGCAAGCGCACGTACTACACCGCACCGATCAAGGCGCTGGTCTCGGAGAAGTTCTTCGCGCTGTGCGACGTCTTCAGCCCCGAGCAGGTCGGCATGCTCACCGGCGACGCCGCGGTCAACGCGGACGCGCCGATCATCTGCTGCACGGCCGAGATCCTGGCGAACATCGCCCTGCGCGACGGTGACCGGGCCGACGTCGGCCAGGTCGTGATGGACGAGTTCCACTTCTACGCGGAGCCCGACCGCGGCTGGGCCTGGCAGGTGCCGCTGATCGAGCTGCCGCAGGCCCAGTTCCTGCTGATGTCCGCGACGCTCGGCGACGTCACGCGGTTCGTCGACGACCTGACTCGGCGGACCGGACGCACGACCGCGGTGGTCAGCTCCGCCGAGCGGCCGGTGCCGCTGTTCTACGAGTACGTGACGACGCCGCTGCACGAGACCCTGACAGAGCTGTTGGAGACCCGGCAGGCGCCGATCTACGTCGTGCACTTCACCCAGGCGGCGGCGCTGGAGCGGGCGCAGGCGCTGATGAGCATCAATGTCTGCACCAAGGCGGAGAAGGAGGCGATCGCCGGTGCGATCGGCAACTTCCGGTTCAGCACCGGCTTCGGCAAGACGCTGTCCCGGCTGGTGCGGCACGGGATCGGCGTCCACCACGCCGGGATGCTGCCGAAGTACCGGCGGCTGGTGGAGACGCTCGCGCAGGCCGGGCTGCTGAAGGTGATCTGCGGGACGGACACGCTCGGCGTCGGGATCAACGTGCCGATCCGGACCGTCGTCTTCACCGGTCTGTCGAAGTACGACGGGGTCAAGGTCCGGCTGCTCAAGGCCAGGGAGTTCCACCAGATCGCCGGCCGGGCCGGGCGCGCCGGGTACGACACGGTCGGCACGGTCATCGTGCAGGCACCGGAGCACGTGGTCGAGAACGAGCGTGCGCTGGCGAAGGCGGGCGACGACCCGAAAAAACGCCGCAAGGTCGTGAAGAAGAAGCCGCCGGAGGGCTCGATCGGGTGGGGCCGCCCGACCTACGAGCGGCTCATCGTCGCCGAGCCGGAGCCGCTGACGTCGTCGTTCCAGGTCTCGCACGCGATGCTGCTGAACGTCATCGGGCGGCCGGGCGACGCGTTCGCGGCGATGCGGCACCTGCTGACCGACAACCACGAGGACCGCGCCGCGCAGCGCAAGCACATCCGGCGCGCGATCGCGATCTACCGCGCGCTGCTGGCCGGTGGGGTGGTGGAGAAGCTCTCCACGCCGGACGATTCCGGGCGGACCGTGCGGTTGACGGTGGACCTGCAGCTCGACTTCGCGCTCAACCAGCCGCTGTCGCCGCTGGCGCTGGCCGCGATCGAGTTGCTCGACCGGGAGTCGCCGAGCTACGCGCTGGACGTGCTGTCGGTGATCGAGTCCACGCTCGACGACCCGCGTCAGGTCCTCTCCGCCCAGCAGTTCAAGGCGCGGGGCGAGGCGGTCGCGCAGATGAAGGCCGACGGGCTCGAGTACGACGCCCGGATGGACGCGCTCGAGGAGGTCACGTACCCCAAGCCGCTTCTCGAGCTGCTAGACGCGGCGTACCAGACCTACCGGCGTGGGCATCCGTGGGTGGCCGACCACGAGCTGTCGCCGAAGTCGGTCGTGCGCGACATGTACGAGCGGGCGATGACGTTCACCGAATACGTGTCGTTCTACTCGCTGGCGCGGTCGGAGGGGTTGGTGCTGCGGTACCTGGCCGACGCCTACCGGGCGATGCGGCAGACCGTGCCGGAGGAAGCCCGCACCGAGGACCTGTCCGACCTGATCGAGTGGCTCGGGGAGCTGGTCCGCCAGGTCGACTCCAGCCTGATCGACGAGTGGGAGCGGCTGACCAACCCGTCCGAGATCGTCGACGTCGCTCCGATCGACGAGCGGCCGCCCGCGGTCACCCGCAACACGCGGGCGTTCCGGGTGCTGGTGCGCAACGCGCTGTTCCGCCGGGTCGAGCTGGCCGCGCTGCGGAACTACTGGGAGCTCGGTGAGCTGGACGGTGCTTCCGGGTGGGACGCCGAAGCCTGGGAATCCGCGCTGACGCCGTACTTCGAGGAGTACTCGTCGCTGGGGACCGGGCCGGACGCCCGGGGGCCCGCGTTCCTGCACATCGAGGTCGAGCCCGGTTACTGGTCGGTGCGGCAGACGTTCGAGGACCCGGCGGGTGACCGCGACTGGGGCATCTCGGCGACCGTCGACTTGGAGGCCTCCGACGAGGCGGGCGTGGCCGTTGTCGAGATCACGGCCGTGGGCCCGCTGACCGGCTGAGCGTCGGCAGCAGCACGGCGAACGTCCGGCGGTACGCGGTGACGCCGGAGAGCCGGCCGGTGCGCAGGTCGTCAACGGTGAGCGGCACCAGGCGCCCACCTGCCGGGTTGTAAACGAGCAGCTGGTCGGCTTCGTGGGCGACGACCAGCAGGTAGTGGGCGGGGTAGCAGTTGCCGACCAGTAGCGGAACCGGATAGCCGGCGTCGACGGCGGCGACGATTTTGTCGGCACTGCGGGTCCATCGGATGCGGTACCGGTGGCCCGCCTGCTCGGCCAGCCCGCGCCGCACACCCCACGGAGTGGTGCCGAGCGCCTGCGGCCAGAGCCGGTTCGTCCACCGGTGCAGCCGCCGCTGCTCGGCGACGAGGCGCTGGGTGAACGCGTCCGGGCCGCCGTCGGCCAGCTCCTGGGCGTACTGCGGATCGGCCAGCACCCGGGCGAGCATGATCGCGGTGGTGCCGCAGGTGGTGCCGTCGGTCTGCGCGAACGGTCGCCCGGCGACGGTGACCGGCCCGGGTTTGTGCGCGTCGAACCAGGCGTCCATGGGAGCAGTGTCAAATCGCAGACGTGATAGCACCAGCGTTTTGACAGCGCTCGCCGCGGTTGTCCACAGGTGGCGGATGCATCCTCGCGTCGGGGCTTTCGGTGCCCGACGGTAGGGCGGTGGATCTCTCGGGACTGATCGAGCGGCAGTCCGGCTTACTCCTGCGAAGCCAGGCGAACGCGGCGGGCGTGACCGATGACGCTATTCGCTGGCACATAGCGCGCGGCGAGTGGCAACGGGTTCTCAAAGGGCTTTATGCGACGTTCAGCGGGCCGCCCACCGAGGAGCACCGGTTGATCGCGGCGACGCTGTACGGCGGCGAGGGAACGCAGATCACCGGCGCTGCGGCCCTGCGCAGGCACGGTGTCCGCTACGCGCCGGACGATCGCCGCGTCCACATCCTCGTCCCGCTCGAGAGGCGCCGATCCCACCGAGGCTTCGTGATCGTCACGCGAACCGCCCGGCCTGATCAGCATCCGCGGCTGCTCCCGGCGATGGAAATCTGCTCGGTGGCGCGCGCCGGGGCAGATGCGGCACGGGCCGGCTATCCGCTGACGGAAATTCGCGCTTTTCTCGCCGAGATCGTTCAGCGGCGACTCGCGCCCCTGTCCGCGTTCGAGAGGGAGCTTGCCGAGGGCTCGACGGCACACAGCGCGGTGTTGCGTCGAGTGGTGGCCGAGCTGAAGGACGGCGTGCGGTCGGCGCCGGAGGCCGAAATGCGGGACGTGGTCGCGCTGAGCTCGGTGTTGCCGCCGGTGCAGTGGAACCCGCGCCTGATCGCGGCGGACGGCACCGTGCTGCCAACGCCGGACGGCTGGATCCAGGACGTCGGGCTCGCTCTGGAGACCGACTCGAAGGAGTTCCACACTTCTCCGGTTGACTGGCAGCGCACGTTGGAGCGTCACAATCTGCTCGCTCGGTACGGGATCATGACGCTGCATTTCACACCGCGGGAAATCCGGGAGCATCCGGAGAAGGTGCTCGCGACCATCGAGCAGACCTACCGCGAACGGCCGCGTGGCTTCCGGGGCGCGCAGGCGAGCGGTGGCAAATCGTAGACGTGATAGCACCAGCGTTTTGACAGCGGTCAGGTTCCGGGCGGGGAGAGGGCGCCGGAGGGTTCGACCTGGACGGCGGTGCGGCCGAAGTCGGCAGCGGACAGCCGCCGAACCAGCGTCAGCGCCTCATTTCCCGGGTCGCGGGCGGGCAGCCCCCCGTTGACCATCCGGGTGCCGACCAGCGTCCCGCCGACCCAGCTGCCGTCCGCGCGCAGTTCGACGCGCACCACGGCGCCGACGCCGAGCGGACCGGCCGTCGACAGCGTCCGGTATCCGGCGAAGTTTCCCATGCTGTACGCGATCAGGCGCCCACGGTAAAACTCCATCCCGCGCAGCACGTGCGGGCTGTGTCCCACGACCAGGTCGGCTCCGGCGTCCACCACCGCGTGAGCGAACCGGATCGGGTCACCGCGCTCCTCGCCCAGGAAGTTCTCCGGGCCCGGCCGGACGTGTGTCGCGTCCGACCCCTCCGCGCCGATGTGCGTGTTGACGACGACGACGTCGGCATCGGCGGCGGCGCGCCGGACCAGCGCGGCGGCGGCCGGGATGTCGAGGACGCTGTTCGTCCAGCCGTAGGGGGAGAACCCGAGCACCGCGACCCGGATGCCGTTCACCGACGCCCGGGTGATCTGCCCGGCGAACCCGGTGTGGTCGACACGATGCCGGCGCAGCGCCCCGACGGTGTCGTCCAGCCCGGCGTTGCCGTAGTCGCGTGCGTGGTTGTTGGCGACGTTCATCACGGTGAAGCCGGCGTCCGCGATCCACCGGGCGTATCCCGGCGGGACCCGGAACGCGAAACAGCGGTTCGGGGGCTCGCTCGGCCGCTTCTTCTCCTTCGCCGCGGGCGGGGTCGCGCACTTCGCCGAGTACGACCGGTCGGTCAGCGGCGACTCCAGGTTCCCGGACACGACGTCGCCGGTCAGCGCGGGGCGGACGTCGTCGAAGAACGTGCGGCCACCCTGGGGCGGCAGCCGGGGTGTCGAACCGAGGATGATGTCGCCCACCGCGGCGATCCGGACCGTCGGTTCCCGTGGAGCGTCCGGGGCTGCCGGAGCGGCCATCCGCAGGAACGATCCCTCGTCCGGGCCGCCGGGGACGGACGTCACGCCGACGAGCAGGGCGAGCAGGGCGAGCAGCGCGACGGCGGCGCCGGTCGCGATCCACCGGCGCTGTTTCCCGGTCTCCACAGCCGGAACAATAGGGAACGGCGGCCACGCTGCCAGGGAGTTCGGCCCGGTTCCGGCGCGTCCTGGCCGCGCCCTGTCGGTAACCCGTCTCGGAACGGATCCCGGCGGGACCCGGCGCTATACACTCCAGCGGCGGACGACTGGGCAGGAACGCCCGGCTGACGGAACGATCGGGGAAGGGGAGCGCAGCCCACCATGAGCGGCTGGTCGAGCGACCCGGGGCAGACACCGTCCGGCGGCTACCCCAGTGGAGGCGAGCCCGTCAGCGGCGGTGGGGGCGGCCCGACGCTCACCGAGCCCCAGCTGGTCACCGGCCGCTCGATCCGGTTACCGGTCGGCACCGGGCCGGACGTCCGGGTGCTGCTGCGCGAGCGAATCTCCAAGAACACCGGGCAGGCCACGGTGTTCATCGCCGAGTTGCTCGACCCGCTGCCCGAGGCGGGGGAGCCCGGTGACCCGGTCGCGATCCGGGTCGTGCTGGAGCGGCGCGGCCGCCCGGACGTCCTGCAGCGGATGCGCCGCGAGCAGCGGTACGCGACCGCGCTGCGCCACCCGTTCCTGCTCCCGGTGTTCGCGCAGGCCGAGATGCCGGAGTTCCGTCGCGAGTTCGACGGGGTCTGCCTCGCGCTCGTCCAGGTCATGCCGCTGTGCGGGGAAGACCTGGAAGACCAGGTGGTCAAGTCCAACCCGCCGCGGCTGACCGCCGACCAGATCCTGTTCGACCTGGTCGGCATCGCGGACGCGCTGCACCACCTGCACACGCCCACCGGCCAGCGCGGTGTCCTCGTGCACCGGGACGTCAAGCCGGCGAACATCCTGCGGTGGGACCGGCGCAGCGTCCTCGGCGACCTCGGGACGCTCCGCGACCCGCAGACCGGTAACCCGACCGGTGGGGTCGGCACGATCCCGTACATGCCGCCGGACGAGGGCACCAGCCCGACCCCGGCCTGGGACATGTTCAGCTTCGGCGTGGTGCTGGCCGAGCTGCTCACCGCGCGGCGTCCGCACGACGTGGCGGAGAAGACGCCGCTGGCCTACCTGCAAGCGCACCTGCGCCACAGCCTGCGCCCCGACCTGGACGAGTTGCTGGCCGCCGAGGTCGGGCCGGAGCGCGGCCGGGTGGTCGCGAGCCTGGTGCGGCGCTGCACGGATCCCGACCCGCACGGCCGCCCGACCGCAGTCGAGGCGCGGGACGAGCTGTTGCCGCTGCTGGTGGCCGACGAGCAGCTGCGGCTGCACGAGCTGGTCGCGTTCGACACGGTGGCGGCGCTGGACGTGGTGGCGGTGTCGGCGCTCGGCCTCTACGGCGACCAGCACCCGATCACCCGGTCGGCTGCCGAGCGGCTGGCCGCGACGCTGGTCGCGTCGGCGGCCGGGATGATGGAGGAGGGGCGGCCGACCGCGGCCAAGGACTACCTGGAGCGGGCGCGGCGGATCCAGGCGGCGCTCGCCGAGGGCGGGCCGACGCCGGTGGAGGCGACGACCGACGGGCCGACCCGGGTCCAGCACTGGCACCGGACGTCCCCGGCCGTCTTGTCCGCCCCGCCGGTCGTGTCGGCACCACCGCTCCCCGGCGCAACCCCGGTCTCGGGTGCGGCGCCCGTCTCAGGAGCGGCGCCGGTCTCGGGTGCGGCGCCCGTCTCCGGTGCGGCCCCGGTGTCCGGCGCGGCCCCGGTGTCCGGCGCAGCGCCGGTCTCCGGCTCGTATCCCGTCTCCGGTCACCCCGTCTCCGGCCACCCGGTATCGGGTCATCCGGTATCGGGTCACCCCGTTTCCGGTCACCCCGTTTCCGGCCATCCGGTCTCCGGGCATCCGGCGTCGGGGCACCCGATCTCGGGGAGCCCGTACGCGTCGTGGCGAGGCAATGCGTCCGGCGGCCCGGTCTACGGCGCCCCGTACCCGCCCGCGGGCAACGGCCCGGCGCGCCCCGCCGCTCCGCCGGACCCGCCCGCCCGCAAGCGCACGCCGCTGCTCGCCGGCCTTGCCGTGCTGCTGGTGCTCGCGGTGATCGGCGCAGGCGCGTACTGGTTCCGCGGCACCGGCGACGACGGCGAGAACGGCGACACCGCGGGCCCGCGCATCAGCGCGACGCCGCTGGCGATCGGCCCCTCCCCGGCCGTCCAGCACAAGTTCACCGGCCACACCCAGTGGATCAACGCGGTCGCGTTCAGCCCGGACGGGACCCGGATCGCGTCCGGCAGCGGCGACAGCACGGTGCGGCTCTGGGACGCCGAGTTCCGCAGCCAGATCGGCGACCCGCTGAAGGGCCACACCGGCACCGTCTACCGGGTCAAATTCAGCACGAACAACCTGCTGGCTTCGGTCGGCGGCGACGGCGCGGTGCGGCTCTGGAACGCCGACACCGGCACCAAGGTCGGCGTCCTCACCGGGCACGCCGGCGATACGTACGGGCTGGCGTTCTCCCCGGACGGACGGACGATCGTCTCCTCCGGTGGTGACCGCACGGTCCGGCTGTGGGACGTCGCGTCCCAGAAGGAGATCGCACGGCTCACCGGCCACACCGACGAGGTCTACAGCGTCGCGTTCTCGCCGGACGGCAAGACCGTGGTCAGCAGCGGCGCGGACGACACGATCCGGCTCTGGGACGTCGCCTCGAAGAAGCAGATCGGCGATCCGCTGAAGGCGACGGCGGGCGACATCGACTCGGTCGCGTTCAGCCCGGACGGCACGCTGGTGGCGGGCGGCGGCTCGGACAAGGTCGTCCGGCTCTGGGACGTGGAGACGAGGTCGCTGCGGGCCGACGGCCCGTCGGCGCTGCGCGGCCACACCGACAACATCTACAGCCTGGCGTTCAGCCCGGACGGCCGGACGCTGGCCACCGCCAGCATCGACGACACGACCCGCCTGTGGGACGTGGCATCCGGCAAGCAGATCGGGCAGCCGCTGAAGGCTCCTGGGGACGTGGACGCGGTCGCGTTCAGCCCGGACGGCCGGACGCTGGTCGACGGCGGCGACGAGAAGGTCGTCCGCCTCTGGGACCTGGACGCCCGGCCGGTGCCGACGCCCACCAACGACTGACCGGGCGTGCCCGGGTGCTGCCGGGTGCGAGAGTGGACACGTGAACTGGTCGTCGGGCGGCACGTCGTGGCTGGAAGGCCTGTCGGCGTTCGGGGTGCTGATGCTCTTCGTGGCGGGCTGGTTCCGGTCGCGGCGGCGCCGCGACCGGAACGACTGATTGCCGCTCCGAACGGCTCATCGCTGAGCGGAGAGCCCCCATTCGGTGTTCGCCGCGGTGGCCTGCGAGCCCACGAAGCCCTCAGCGGGGTTGAACACGTCCTTGCCGAAGTCGACGTCCAGGTCATCGTCGGTTCCGCCGTGCCCGTCGGGCCCGACTCCCCAGAGCATCACGAAGTTTCCGCCCTGGTCCATGATGTCCGCGGTCTCGTCGTACGCCGCCGTGTGCCAGCTGCCGAAGAAGTGGCCCGCCTCGTGCGAGACCGCGTTCCCGACGGCCTGTCCGACGAACCGGACCCGGTCGCTCTCCGTGGCGAAGTACGCGACCAGCGACGGGTTCGTCGTGATGCGCGCGCCCGCCGGGTTCGACAACTCGTCGAGCAGGATGAGCGCGGACTCCTCGGTGTCGAAGTTGCCCGGGTCGACGGACTGTGAGATGCCGACGGTGGAGAGCCCGGACTCGTCCGCGGTACCGCCGATGACGACCCGGCTGACGTTCGGCTCGCCCCACGGATCCCGGTTGTCCCGGCTGTTCAGCACCCGGATCGCGACCCGGCCACCGAAGTCGTGTTCGAGGTTCTCCCGGACGCTGCGGACGATCGCGTCGATCGCCGCCTTCTCCTGCTCGCTGCGCAGTCCCCAGCGGCCGAGGAACGCACGGAACGGGCTGAGCGTCCGCACCCCGGTGCCGCCCCAGATCCGGGTGTTGACCTGCGCGCCGTCGAAGTCGAGGAAGATCGTCTGGACGGTGCTGGCGCCGCGTGCCTCCGGCCCCGGCCGGTACACCTGCAAGGTCAGGTCGTAGCGTCCGGCGCCGCTGCTGATCGCGATCGTGTGCGGCCCACCGTCGTCGACGACGTGCGCGAGCACCGCGTTGCCCCCACCGGGCAGCGGGGACGTGGGCGGGTAGATCCCGGATTGATCCTGCCGGGACGTGATCCGGAGGTGGTGGCCGGGATCGCGGACCGAGATCTCCCGCGCGGAACCGGAGACCGAGGCGCCGAGCACATCCCCCGGACGCAGGTCGAGGCGGTAGAAGTCGACGTCGTCCGCGTCGAGGCCGAACGTGATCGAGTACGCGCCCTCGGAGCCGACCCCGGGCCCGCTGCCGGAGTTGAACGGGTCCTCCGGCATCTGGGAGTCGTACGCGCCGACCGAGACGTAGTACTCGCCGTCGGCCGGGATGTTCACGGCCAGCATGCTGTCGAGCGTCTCGCCGTCGTCGTCGTTGAGCGCGATCGCGTCACCGGTCTTGTCCCAGAGGACGACGACCGAGTCCAGTTTCGGGATGGTGGCGTCGGCGCTGGCCGGCGTGGTGAGGTCGACGAGCAACCGCTGGCCGGCCTTCGCCGAGTTGATCCGGTAGAAGTCGAAGTCGCCCTTCTTGTCGCCGCCGGAGCCGTGCGGTCCGTCGCCGATCTTCGCGGTCGTCGTGCGCCGGGTCTGCGGGCCGGGCAGCGTGACGAGCGTGGCCTTGCGGATCGACCCGTTGTCCTCCGGCCCGGCGTCGAACTGGATCGGGGCCGGTCCCTCGGCGAGCGTGCCGACGACCCGCGCGGACGGAGCCCGGCCGCCGGACGTCCCGAAGCGGGCGAGTTCTTCCGCGGCGCCGATCCGGTCGTTGCCGCCCAGCGTGCGGACCGGCTCCTGCTCGTCGACGAACACCGGCTCGGTGTTCTGCACCTCGAGCGCCCGCGGATCGGTGGCAGGGGTCTCCTTCAGCGCGGCGGCCCGGCGTTTGCCGTCGGCGGCGAGCTTGGCCCGCCAGTAGGCCCAGTCGGCCTTCTGCGGCGCGGACATCAGACCCAGGTACGGGTTCACGCCGTGGACGCGGTGGGGCGCCTGTGCCTTGGTCACCTGCGCCAGGCCCAGTTCCTGGGCGGCGTGCGGCCCGGTAGGGGAGCGTGGGACCGCGGCAGTCGGCCCGCTGAGGAGCAACAGCCCGGCCAGCGCGCTCGCGGTGCCGAGGGCGGTCAGTATCCGACGATGTGTCATGTCCCGGTTCCCCGTTTCCTGTTCGTAGCGCCGGGTGCGCCCCACTGAGGCACAGTGGCGAACAGAGGGAACATAACGCATTAATCAGGCATAAAGACTCTTTACCCTCCCTGGTCACGGCCGTCCGCCCCGGGGAGCATCCTTGGCGGCCCGACGGATGTGACCTGTCCCACTCGGATGACAGACTGCTGGGATGACCCGATCCTCTGTCCTGTGGAGACGCCGATGAATGAGGCAACGGCGCCCGATCGTCCCTTCGCGGCCGGGATGTACGACTACTTACTCGGTGGGACGGCGAACACCGCCGTCGATCGGGCGACCGTCGAGCAGATGCTCACGGTCCTCCCGGAGATGCGGCAGGGAGCCTGGGCGAACCGTGGTTTCCTCCAGCGTGCGGTCGCGCGCATGGCCGGCGAGTGGAACATCAACCAGTTCATCGATCTCGGCGCCGGGTTACCGACCCAGCGCCACACCCATGAGGTGGTGCGTGAGCTACGCCCGGACGGCCGCGTGGTCTACGTCGACATCGACCCCATGGTGATTGAGCGCGGGAGGACCTTGCTGGCCGACGAGGCCGGCACCGATGTCCTCGAGGCGGACGTCCGGGACGCCGAACGGGTGCTGACGGCTCCGGAAACCCGTGCGCTGATCGACTTCGACCAGCCGGTCGGGCTGCTCATGGTGGCGATCACCCACTTCGTGCTGGACAAGGACGACCCCTGGGGCCTCGTGCGGCGTTACGTCGACGCGGTTCCGCCCGGCTCGTACCTCGCGATCTCCGCGCCGACCGCCGACAAGCAGTCCGCCCGGATCCGGGACGCGATGCTGGCCGGCCTCGCCAAGACACCGACGCCGGCCGTCGAGCGGAGCCTGGAGGAGTTCAGCCGCTTCCTGGACGGCCTGGAGATCGTCCCGCCCTACCCCGGCGCGGAGCCGGCCGTGGCGCACATCGGACAGTGGGGCGCGGAGGACCCGGTTGCGGCGGACGACGACGGATCACGTTGGTGGTACGCGGCTGTTGCGCGCAAGCCGAGTGACGAGCGATAGCCTGAATAGCGTGTCCGTACCGAGAAAGCCCACAGTGCATGATCTGCGTATCGACGTCGCTGCGCAGAACTGGCAGCGCTCGGGCGCCGGTGACGGGTCGATCGAGGTGGCGTTCACCGAGGCCATCGGTGAACGGTGGGTGTTGATGCGGGTCGCCGGGGACCCGGATGAGCGGGTGCTGGTCTACGACCAGTTCGAGTGGGAGTGCTTCGTCGACGGAGTGCGGAACGGCGAGTTCGACGACGCGGTCTGACCGACCCGACAACAACACGGCAGTAACCCCCGGTGAGCGCGCGATGCTGACCTGTGGAGGAGCGGAGTGAGAACCACGTACGGCGCCACCGTCGCTAAACGACGGTTGGCTCGCCGACTGGTCGAACTGCGGGTGGAGAACGGCTACACCGCCAATCAGGTTTGCGACAAGCTGAACTGGGGCCGCGGCAAGGTGGGGCGGTTCGAGGCGAACGTCTGGAAGCGCCCCGAGATGAGCGACGTCCGCGACCTGCTGCGGATCTACGGGGTGCCGGACGCCGATCGTGAGGACCTGGAGGCGCTCGCGATGCTCGCCCGCGGCCGGTCCTGGTGGCGCGAGTACAGCGACGTGTTCGAGGACGGCGAGTACGCCGGCTTCGAGTCGGACGCCGTCCGCATCTCCCTCTACATGCCGCTGATCCTGCCCGGCCTGCTCCAGACCACCGCCTACACCGAGGCGCACATGCACGTCGGGACCAAGTCGGCACAGTGGCGCGCCCGGGCGCTGGAGGCCCGCCAGCGGCGTCAGCAGGTGCTCGAGCCGAGCGACGACGGACCCGGGGTCGAACTCGTCGCGGTACTGACCGAGGCCTCGCTGCTGTACCACTGGGGCACCCAGGAGCAGCGGCGGGCGCAGATCACCCATTTGGTGGCGATGAGCCAACGCCCGAACGTCGAGATCCGCCTGCTGCGGTTCGCCGACGGTCCGCACCCGGGCATGAGCAGCCTGATCAGCATCTTCGACTTCCCCGGCGACGAACCAGGAATCGTCTACCTGGAGAACGACGCCGCGGTGCAACAGCTCGACGCGGTCGCCGACGTCGAGGTCTACAAGAAGATCTTCGCCGAGATCCGGTCCGCGGCCCTGGAGCCCGGGGCGACGACCGAGTATCTCGAGAAGCTCGCGGACACACTCGACTGACGGCGCGGCCGCCCCCGACCCCCACGCGGGAGCGGCCGCACCGTCAGAGCTGCGCTACCGCGGCGAGCAGGCTGGAGATCGGTGGTACGACGGTCTCCGGGCCGGACGACGGCGGATGCCACCGGTCGACCGGAACCAGCCCCGGGCTGACCAGGTCGAGGTCGCCGATCGCCCGGCGCAACTCGCTCTCGGTGCGCAGGGTGAGCGGCGTCAGCGTGCAGTCGTAGATCAGCCGCACGATCGTCGACGGATCCGGCCGGGACACCCCGATCGATTGCGCGCGGCCGGGTGGCACCGGCGCGTCCGTGGGTGTGGGTGCGGCGGCCGTCGCATGGGACAGCGCGAGCAGGCTGCCCCGCGCCGCGGTCCGACGCAGTGGCGCGAGGACCCGGTGCTGCAGGTCGCCCGGCACGAAGTGCAGGACCGCCAGGCAGAGAATCGCCACCGGCCGATCGAAGTCGATCAGCCGCTGGGTGACCGGGTGCTCCAGGATCGCGGTCAGGTCACGCAGGTCGGAGTGCACCGCGCCGACCTGGCCGCTCAGCCGGGACGTGCGGACGATCGTCTGGACCTGTGCGACGACCGCGGGATCGATGTCCACCGCGACGACGCGGCAGCTCGGATCGTGGGCCAGCGCGACCTCCGGCAGCCCGCCGGGCGACGCGTAACCCGATCCGAGGTCGAGGAACTGGGTGACCCCGTGCTGGACGGCGTATTCGACGACGCGATGGAGGAACTCACGGTTCTGCCTGGCGACCTCCGCGACCTGCGGAACGGCGTCGAGCAGCGCGTCGGCGGCCTCGCGGTCGGCGGCGAGGTGGTTGGAGCCGCCCAGGTAGTAGTCGTACATCCGGGCCGCGCTCGGGCGGAAGCTGTCGACCTCGCTCGGCGTCCGGGGCCGGGAGTCACGAAGGGCGGCGTCAGGCATGGCGGCCCGCCCTGGTGTGAGTCCAGCGCCGGTGCGGCCAGCTCGACCGGAGAACAGCCAGTTGACTCACCTCCTCCGAGCTCGTGACTCCAAATCTGTGAAGCACAGATTATGAAGGGCGCGTCCGCTGGGCAACACCCTGCGCACGAGTTCTTCGAAATTTTCGGAACCGGATTACCTCAGGTTGGAACGAGGGTGATCGGCGACGCGAATTGCGCAGACGACGCTCTATGGGTCATCCACTCCGCACGTCGGAATGCGACCCCTCAATCGACGTCAAAATGCACGCGGCGACACCGAAAGAACGGTGTCGCCGCGATTTGAGGCAGAGATGATTCAGAGGTCGAACCGACCTGCCTTCACGTCGGACAAGAACGCGGCGAACGCGTCCCGGCTGACGACGTGCGCGCCGCCTTCCGGACGCTTGCTGTCACGAACTGCGGTTACGTCGGGCAGGTTGGCGGCGACCTCGACGCATCCGGTGTTCGCGCCGGTGCTTCTTGTGGCTTTGCGCCATTGTGCGTGGAACAGGTCGGTCGCTCGATCGTTCTGATATTGCTGCATGCCGCTCATGAACGTCACCGGGCCTTCCTTCTTGACACGGACTGCTTTCCACCATACGCCTGTTCAAACTGTGATTCACAAGCCCGAGCGCAAATACTATCTATCGCGAATTGCCGCCCGAATCCTGGCGGCCGGGGCCCGGAGCTCTCGCTACCAGGCATGACGGACGCAGCGCCGGGTATCCCGAAATCCGACAATCCGCCAAGAACGGAGAGGGGGCGCGGCATGCACGGGGACGACGTCCACGCCCTGGCAACGCCGCTGCGCGACGCGGGCGACTTCGACCCGTTGCTCGACCGGATCGGCGACGCCACGGTGGTGATGCTCGGTGAGGCCAGCCACGGCACCCACGACTACTACCGATGGCGCGCGGACCTGACCCGGCGACTGATCGACGAACACGGGTTCTCGTTCGTCGCGGTGGAGGGGGACTGGCCGGACTGCGACCGGGTGGACCGGGCAGTGCGCTCCCGCTCCGGTGGTGGTGATCCACGGGACGCCCTGCTCGCGTTCGACCGGTGGCCGACCTGGATGTGGGCCAACGAGGAGGTCAGCGACTTCGTGACCTGGCTCCACCGGCGCAACCGGGGCGTGGGCTTCCACGGATTGGACGTGTATTCGCTGTGGGAGTCGGTCGGCGAGGTCCTCGTCTACCTGCGTGAACACGACCCGGAGGGCGTACCGGCCGCACTCGCGGCGTTGCGCTGCCTCGGCCCGTACGGCGAAGACCCCCAGCAGTACGCGTTCGCCACCGTGATGGGGTCGAGCTGCGCTCCGGCGCTGGTCGAGCTGCTCACGACCGTCCGGCAGCGCGCCGCCGTCGGTGATCTGCCGACCGGCGACGACCCTTTCCGCGCTCTGGCCGCACAGCAGAACGCCGAGGCCGCCGTCGGCGCCGAGAACTACTACCGCGCGATGGTGAGCAACGGCCCGGACTCGTGGAACGTCCGCGACATCCACATGGTCAACACGCTCGACCGGCTGCTCCGGTACTACGGACCGTCCGCGAAGGCCGTGGTGTGGGCGCACAACACGCACATCGGCGACGCTCGCGCCACCGACATGGCCGACGTCGGCATGGTCAACCTCGGACAGCTCGGCCGGGAACGCTGGGGCGCCGACGCGGTCGCGCTGGTCGGTTTCGGCTGCCACCACGGTGAGGTGCTGGCCGGACCGGCCTGGGGTGATCCGATGGAGGTGATGCCGGTCCCGCCGGCCAGGGCCGGTTCGCTGGAAGCCGTGCTGATGGCGACGCTGCCCGAGCCCGCGCTGTTCGTGTTCCCACCCGGCCGCTACGCGTCCGGGCACACCGGCGCGCGCCCGGCCTGGATCGCCGACGAGCTGCCCCACCGGGCGATCGGCGTCGTCTACCGGCCGTCGCGCGAGTCGTACGGCAACTACGTGCCGACCCGCCTGGGTGATCGGTACGACGCGTTCGTCTGGCTCCCGGAAACCACCGCGCTGCGGCCGCTCGCCGCGGTCCCGGCCGGCCGCGAGCTGGAGACCTTCCCGGTCGGCGTCTGACCGCGGACGCCCCACTACGCTGGCGCCGGTGAGCGCCACGTTGGTCGTCAAGGACCTGTCCGCCGGGCACGGCGACCGAACCCTGTTCTCCGGGCTCGACCTGGTGGTCGCGCCGGGTGACGTGATCGGCGTCGTCGGGGCGAACGGCGCGGGCAAGTCCACGCTGCTGCGGCTGCTGGCCGGCCTCGACACCCCGCAGACCGGCCTGGTTCGCCGCACTCCGGCCAACGCGACCGTGGGCTACCTGCCGCAGGAGTCCGAGCGGCGTCCCGGCGAGACCGTGCGGGACTTCCTCGGCAGGCGGACCGGCGTCCACGAGGCCCAGCGTGCCCTCGACGCCGCCACCGAGGCGCTGAGCGCGGAGAAGCCCGGCGCCGACGACGCCTACGCGGACGCGTTCGACCGCTGGATGGCGCTCGGCGGCGCCGACCTGTCCGAACGCGCCGAGACCGTGGCCGACGATCTGGGGCTGGCGATCGACCTGGCCGCGGCCATGACCGGGCTCTCCGGTGGCCAGGCCGCCCGCGCCGCGCTGGCCTCGCTGCTGCTGTCCCGCTACGACGTCGTCCTGCTCGACGAACCGACCAACGACCTCGACCTGGCCGGGCTCGACCGGCTGGAGCAGTTCGTCACCGGGCTGCGCACCGGCGCCGTGCTGGTCAGCCACGACCGCGAGTTCCTGGCCCGTACGGTCACCGCCGTCGTCGAGCTCGACCTGGCGCAGCAGCAGGTCAACACCTTCGGCGGCGGGTACCAGGCGTACCTGGAGGAGCGGCAGGTCGCCCGCAGGCACGCCCGCGAGGCGTACGAGGAGTACGCCGACACGAAGGCGGCGCTGGTGGAGCGGGGCCGCACCCAGCGCGCGTGGATGGAGAAGGGCGTCAAGAACGCCCGCCGGAAGGCCCCGGACAACGACAAGGTCGGGCGGAAGTTCCGGACCGAGGCGACCGAGAAGCAGGCCTCGAAGGCCCGGCAGACCGAGCGGCTGATCGAACGGCTCGAGGTCGTCGAGGAGCCGCGCAAGGAGTGGGAACTGCGGATGACGATCGCCGCGGCGCCCCGGTCGGGTGCGGTGGTGGCCACGCTGCGCGGCGTCGTCGTACGGCGCGGCGACTTCACGCTGGGCCCGGTCGACCTGCAGCTCGACTGGGCCGACCGGGCGGTGCTGACCGGGGCGAACGGCTCCGGGAAGTCCACGCTGCTCGGCGTCCTGCTGGGAAAGATCAGCCCGGACGAAGGGTCGGCCGCCCTCGGGCCGGGTGTGGTCGTCGGCGAGATCGACCAGGCCCGCGGCCTGTTCGGCGGGGACGAGTCGGTGGTCGACGTGTTCGGGACCACGTTGCCCGACCTGGCGCCCGGCGAGGTACGGACGCTGCTGGCGAAGTTCGGGTTGAAGGCCGCGCACGTGAACCGGCCGTCCGGGTCGCTGTCACCGGGGGAGCGCACCCGCGCCGGCCTGGCGCTGCTGCAGGCCCGCGGCGTGAACCTGCTGGTGCTCGACGAGCCGACCAACCACCTCGACCTGCCGGCGATCGAGCAGCTGGAGGCGGCGCTGGAGACCTACCCCGGCACGCTGCTGCTGGTCACCCACGACCGCCGGATGCTGGAGACCGTGACGACCAACCGCCGCTTCCACGCGGACCACGGGCACGTGGTCGAACGCTAGCTCTCCTTGATGTCCTTGAGCGGCAGCGCCTGCAGGATGCTGGTCGGCGCGTTCCACTTCTGCAACGTCGAGCCGTCGCAGACCGCGACGACGATCTTGGAGATCGACTGGCCGGTGGAGTACAGGTCCGGGCTCGCCGCGTCCGGATCGGTGGGGGATAGGCAGTAGCCGGAGGAGTCCACGACCGTGTAGCTCGTCGCGTAGGCCCCGGTGTTGCCGTAGAACGTCCAGAGCAGCTCCAGGCTGGTGGACGACGCGCTGCAGCTCACGATCCGCACGTACTGCCCGCGGGCGGCCGAGCGCGGGCTGCGCAGGCAGTACAGACCGCTCCTGTTGGTGGTGACCAGCGACTTCACCCCGGCCGTTCCGTCGGCGAGCGTCGGCGTCGTCCACTTCTGGTTCCACGCGACGTTGGCCGGATTCGGCGCCTGCTTGCACTGCCAGGAGATCAGGAAGTCCGCGTCGGTCTTCTGCCCGGTGACGTCCAGGCAGCGTCCGAACTGTTCGAAGTTGACCAGCTGACCGGCGGCCGCACCGGCTGCGCCGGCGCCCGCGGTGGCCTCCGGGAAGAAGTTCTGCACGTTGTTGTAGGACTTCCGGCAGTTCGCCCCGGACCCGAGGATGACAAAACTGCCCGCGACGTTCGGCTGCTGGACGTTGAAGCAGGTGCCGTTGAGCGTCGAGCCGTTCGACGTCCCCTCGAAGTTCGCGCTGTCGTTGTAGCTCCACTGCTGCTGCGGGCTCGTGGTCTTCGCACACGGCTGCAGGTAGACGATGGCGCCCGCCTTCGGGGACGTCCCGGCGTCCAGGCACATGCCGAGCGACATCGTCGGGGTCTTCGACGACACCAGGCTGAGCGTCAGGTTCGCGTTGTACGTCCAGGTCTGCGCGACGCTGCCCGCGCTGCACGGCTTCATCGTGAGCGGGGTACCGGCGGTGGGCGAGCCCGACCCGGCGTCGAAGCAGAGGTCGGTGGTGGTGCTGGTCTTGTAGACGTGGATCAGGCCGCCGGAGATGTTCTCGTCGCTGGTCTGGAACGTGTACGTGCCCTGCAGCGTGCGGACGGTCGTCGGCGCCGTGTTCGCGGTGTTCGGCGTGTACGTGCCGGTCGACCGCAGCAGCGCGTACCCCGGCGTGCTGAACGCGCCGGCGCCGATGATGCAGCGGATCGTGTTCGCCGCGAGCCAGGCATCCGACCGGTTCTGCGGGTCGACCGGGTAGTAGTCGATCGTCACCTTGTACGTGGATCGCGTGCCGCCGGCCACGGCGGCGACCGCGCCGGACAGGTTGACGCACGGCAACTTGGAGAGGACCCCGTCGCCGTCGCTGTCGGTCGAGGCCCGGATGTGCGCCAGCGCGACGTCCAGACCGGTCTGGGCGGCGTTGAGCGCGGCGACCCTGGCGATCTGCGTCCGGGTGTTCGTGTTCTGTGCGATCACCGTGCTGACGAGCAGCGTCGACAGCAGAACGCCGACCATCGTCACCAGCAGCGCGACCGGGAGCGAACCGCGCTCGTCGCGGAGCGTCCTCACGCGATCGACCTCCCTTCCGCGCACGCGGTGCTGCTCTGCGTGCTCAGCGACGTGTTCAACGCGGTGAACGTCGCGGTGAACTGCCGGGTCGTGGACGCCGCCGGGCCACCGGCCACCGCGGTCAGCACGACGCCGAGCTGCTGGAAGTTGTAGGTGGCGTCGGCGGCGTGGAACGTGAACGGCGTGGCGGCGGTGACCCCGTTCGCCAGCTGGGTCCACGGCGTCGGGGTGACCGCGCCGGTGCCCTGGACCCAGGTGCGCTGCTGGAACTCACCGCTGGACGGCCGCACCCGCAGCTGGGTGCAGACCGGCGTCCCGGTGTAGGTGGTGAGGAACTCGACGTACGGCTCGCCGTTCACGGTGCCCGGCTTGCTGACGCCGGACGCGTACCGAATCTGCCGGTCCAGCCGTCCGAACGCGATGCCGAGCTGCTGCTGGGCGTCCGCGATCGCCTGCGAGCGGTTGGTGGACGAGTAGAGCGCGAGGATGGCCGTCGTCGAGATCGCCATGAACGCCGCGGTCAGCACCATCGTGACCACGGCCTCGGCGAGCGTGTATCCGGAGTCGTCGTCGTTCATGTGACCGTCCAGACGAACATCCAGCGCGACTGCGTGCCCGCGCCGTCGGTGACGGTCAGCGTCGGCAGGTACGACCCGGCGACGGTCGGGGTGCCGGACACCGCGCCGGAACTGGCGTTGATCGACATCCCGGTGGGGAGGTTCGTGGCCGTCCACTTTTTCGTCCCGGTGCCGCCCGCGGTCACCGGCGCGACCGAGGTGGCCTTGTTCCGTGCCGACGACACGGTGGTCGGGGCGGTGGTGAACCGCAGGCCGCTGGTCGTGGTGACCGTGCAGATCAGCTGCAGCTTCTCGGTGTTTCCGGCCTTGTCGGTGACGCCGATCGTGACGACGAAGCGGCCCGACACCGTGAGCTTGCCGGAGATCTGGCCGGTCGACGGCGTCAGCGTGACGCCGTCCGGCAGGTTGTCGGCCGACCAGGTGTACGGCTTCGTACCGCCGGTCGCTTCGGCCGGGACGTTGAACGCGGTGTTCAGGCCGCCGCTCTGGTCCGTCCGCGGCCACTTGATGTACGGACCGACGGCCCAGATGAACTGGGTGCTCGCGGTCTTGCTCGCCGCGTCGGTGACCGTCACCTTCACCAGGTACTCGCCGGCCAGGGTGGGCGTCCCGCTGATCACGCCGCTGGTCGCGTTCAGCGTCAGCCCCGGCGGCAGGCCGGCTGTCTGCCAGGACTGCAGCCCGGTGGGGACGTCGGTCGCCGAGTACTTGTACGGCGGAACGCCACCGCTGGCGACGATCTGCACCGCGGTGGCCGGTTTGTTCGTGAGCGTGGCCTGCGTCGCCGGGGTAGCGACGCTCAACGCCGGGGTGACCACCCAGGAGAACGTCGTGCTCGCGGTCTTGGCGAACGTGTCGGTGACGGTCAGCGTCACGGTCTTGGTGCCGACCGTCGTCGGGGTGCCGGTGATCACGCCGGTGGTAGCGTCGATCGACAGCCCGGCGGGCAGGTTCGCGGCCACCCAGGTCATCGGCGACGTTCCGCCGGTCAGCGTCGGGGTGAACGTCAGCGCGGTCCCGGCGACGCTGGACCTCGTGCCGGGGTTGGTCAGCGCGGGCAGCGCGGCGATCACCCAGTCGAAGGCCGCCGAGCCGATCAGGCCGAACCCGTCGGTGGCGCTGAGGACGACCGAGTACGTGGCCGCCGTCGTCGGGGTGCCGGTCACGATTCCGTCCGAACTCATCGTGAGCCCGGCGGGCAGACCGGACGCGCTCCAGGTCAGCGGCGACGCGCCGCCGATCGCGGTGGCCTCCAGCCGGACCGGGACCGTCAGCTCGCCGTTCTGGCGTCCGGGGTTGACGACCTGCGGCGCCTGCGCGGTCTCGTTCTCGCTGAACACCGGGTCGGTCGAGGCGGCGCTGACCAGCGTCGCGGCGAGCTGGGTGCAGCCGCTGTCCGGGCATCCCCGGCCCGGCCAGCTGACCAGCGCCACGACCCGGTAGAACAGCACGCTGGTCGAGGCCGCGGTGGCCGCGCAGTCGCCGCCGAGCACCGGCTGCCAGCAGCGCCCGACGTACCAGCTCCGGGTGAACGCGACGCCGTTGAGCGTCACGGTGGTGGAACCGGTCGGCAGCGGCGCGCTCGCCCCGGCCGGGTAGGCGGCGGTGTCGTCCCAGGCCTGCTGCATCGTGCTCAGGTACGGATAGACGGGGGAGTCGCTGGTCACCGCCGACCACTGGGCGTCCGCGCTGGCCCGGTCGCGGCGGGTCACCACCGACGAGCTCTTCAGCGCGCGGACCCGCTCCAGCGCGTCGCCGACCAGTTGCACCGCCGTCTGGGTGTTGCTCTGCAGGTTCGTGGCGCGCAGCGTGTTCGTGAAGAACGCGGTGAGCGCGGCCATCACGACGCCGATCAGCGTCATCGCGGTCATCAGCTCGATCAGGCTGAACCCGGCCTCGCTGTCGGAGTAGCGGTCCGAAGCGCGCATCAGTCCGTGGAGGCCGCGGCCGCCGGTGCGACGTACATCTGCAGCCCCAGCGTCAGCAACACCGAACCGCGGAGCGAGTTGCTGCTCTCGTTGGGGGTGGCGTTGGCGGTGCTGACCAGCACCGCCCGCGGCTGGACCCGCTGCAGCTGGTTGAGAAACCCGTCCAGCTTGGACGCCGTCCCGGTGGCGGTGATCGTGATCGGCAGCGCGTAGATCGTCGCGCCGAGGCCGTTGACCTGGCTCGGCGCGCCGACGATCAGGCCGCTGACGGCGACGCCCGCCCGGCTCCCGGAGCTCTGGACGCTGCGCAGGAACGTCGAGAGCGCGGCGGTCGTGGGGAGCGCGGCCCTGGCGGTCTGGTACGCGCTGCGGTACTCGGCGATGCGGCTGTTCTGGGCGCGGACCTGGGCCAGCCGGGACCGGAGCGCGTCGACGGACGCCTGGGCGGTCTCGGTCTGGGCGCGGACCTCGGCGGTGTGTGCCTGCTGCGGGCGGATCAGCAGGAACCCGCCGAGCGCGAGCACCAGCAGCGTGCCCACGACGCCGCCGATCACCCAGAGCCCGAGGACGTTGCCGCGTAGCGCGGACGTGTCCAGCAGGCCGCTCGGCACCCGGGTGGTCATCTGGCTGAGAGCCATCGTCGCCTCGCTCAGTCGCTCGCGGACGTGTAGTGGTGGCTGAGCAGGGTGGGGGCCAGATCGGCGCGGAGCGTGAAGTCGGTTCCGTCGTCCTGGTCGGTGACGCCGGCGAGCAGCACGTTGCCGACCCCGGTGACCTTGCCGATCGAGTCCACGTAGCCGGCGATCGCGGTCTTCGTGGTGCTGGTGCCGTTGATCGTCAGCGACCCGATCGGTGTCTTGCCGTCGGCGCTGGGCAGCCCGGACGCGGTGGTCGTGGACGAGGAACCGCCGGAGGTGCCCTGGGTGGTCGGGTCGGTGAGCGCGACCGAGACGCCGGTGAGGTCCAGGCCGCGGGGAGCAGCCGCGCGGAGCTTGCCGAACAGCGTCGCCCACTGGACGTCGGTGGCGAGCAGCTTCGCCAGCTGGGTGTCGATCTTCGTCGTCTGGGTCTGCGCGGTGACCAGCTCGTCGTAGGCGCGCATCTGCTGGTGGAGCACGATCGCCTCGGTCTGGGCGTCGGCGAGCTTCTGTTCCTGCCGCGTCGACTGCCAGTGCGCGACCGCGTAGCCGGCGGCCAGCAGGACGATCACGGTGCCGAGAGAGGCCAGCACGACCAGCCGGATCCGGACGAGCCTGCGCTGCTGCACGACCTCCGGCGGCAGCAGGTTGGCGCTCAGCGCGAGCAGCCGGTGCGTCGAGCCGTCCGGTACCGGGGGGCTGACTGCGGTGGTCATCACGCGGCCCCCAGCGTCAGTCCGAGCGAGACCGTCGCGGCGAGCGGGAGCGCCTCCATACCGTCGTGCCGTGCCCGGCGGGTCCGTCGGAGCCGCGACATCGGATCGGCGTGTTCGACCTGGAGGTCCAGCTGCCCGGCCAGCGTGTCCGGCAGGCCGGGCAGTTGTCCGCCGCCGCCGGCGAGGATCAGCCGGGCGACCTGGCTGTGCCGTCCCGAGGTGCTCAGGTAGGCGAACGAGCCGCGGATCTCGTTGAACAGCGGCCGGATCGCCTCCCGTACGGTGTCGGCGACCTCCGGGCCGTTCTCGGCCCACAGCCCGATCCGGCACTTCAGCGCCTCGGCCTCCGGCAGCGGGACGCCGAGCCGGGTCGCCAGCGCAGCGGTGATCTCCGCACCGCCGCGGGGGATCGTGCGGACGATCAGCGGCACCCCGTCGGCGTGCACGACGACCGTCGTCATCTGGGTGCCGACGTCGACGATCGCCTCGACCTGGTCGTCCAGCCGGGCGGCGGCTCGCAGCAGCGCCAGCGACGAGAGGTCGACGCGCAGGACGGTCAGCCCCGCGCGCTCGACCGCGTCCACCGCGGCGAGGATCGGCTCCTTCGGCGCGGCCACCAGCAGGCCGCGGACGGTTTCGGCGTGACCTGGGTCCTCGAGCGGCAGGAAGTCCAGGACCGACCGCTCGACCGGCAGCGGCAGCAGGTCGCGGACCTGGAACGGCAGCGACGCGCGCAGGTCCTTGGGCGGCAGGTTGGCCACTGCCATCTCGCGGACGACCGCCTGCATGTTCGTGACGCCGAGCACCGTCTGTTTGCTCTTGAACGGCGCCGCGGTGCGCAACTGCCGGACGGCGAGCGTGACGGCCTTCGGATCCTGGACGACGCCGCTCTGCACGGCCCCCGGCGGCAGCAGCACCTCGGCGTAGTTGGTCACCGCCGGGCCTTCCCGGCCGAGACCGGCTTCCACCGCCCGGATCGACGTCGAGCCGATGTCCAGGCCGATGAGGCTGGTGACCGCCATCCCTCGCTCCTTTACCCGGCCGGATAGACGACGGACGCGTACCAGTTCGCCAGCGGTGCGGCGGCGAACACCGCCAGCAGCCCACCGGCCAACATCGACGGTCCGAACGGGATCGGGGTCTTTCCGGTGGCCCGCCGGGTGGCGAGCAGGACGACGCCGACCGTGCCGCCGAGCAGGAACGCGGTGAACGTCCCGACCCAGACCGAGCTCCACCCCAGCCAGCCCAGGTAGAGCCCGAGCAGGCCGGCGAGTTTGACGTCGCCGAACCCCATGCCGCCGGGATAGGCGAACGCCAGCAGCCAGTAGCCGCCGTAGAGCACGGTCATCGCGAGGATGGCCCGGATGGCCGCGGCGTGGTCGGAGCCCAGTGCGGCGGCGCCCAGCAGCAGGACGGCGCCGACCAGGTACGACGGCAGGACGATCCGGTTCGGCAACCGCTGGACGTCCAGATCGATCAACGCCAGCGGCACCGCGATCGCGGCCAGGTACAGGTAGGCGGGCAGCGCCCAGGTGACGCCGAACCGGGCCGTGATCGCGACGAACAGCAGCGCGGTGCCGAGCTCGACGAGCGGGTAGCGGACGCTGACCCTGGTCCGGCAGTCGGCGCACCGCCCGCCGAGCACGAGCCACCCCACCACCGGCACGTTGTGCCGGTGGCGGATCGGCGCCGCGCAGGC
Source organism: Cryptosporangium aurantiacum (assembly GCF_900143005.1). Classification (NCBI taxonomy): domain Bacteria; kingdom Bacillati; phylum Actinomycetota; class Actinomycetes; order Cryptosporangiales; family Cryptosporangiaceae; genus Cryptosporangium; species Cryptosporangium aurantiacum. The sequence goes on along the minus strand of NZ_FRCS01000003.1, from coordinate 707,134 downwards.
CGGGCAGTGCGACCGCGGGCGGAGCAGCGACTCGTCCCGTGGTACCCGGTGCACCACGACGTTCAGGAACGAACCGACCGCCAGCCCGAGCACTCCGGCCAGGACCAGGACCATCGGTGACTCAGTTGCCGCTCGTGATGCAGGCTGCGAGCGTCGTCTGGCTGGATTTGCTGACCGACTTGCTGCTCGCCGAGTTGTAGAAGTAGACGGTTCCGCCGTCCGTGTTCTGCCCGCAGATCAGGTAACTGGACCCGTTGTTCTTGAACGAGATCGTGTTGCCTTCCGACACCGTGATCGTGCCGTTCGTCCCGGTGCCGGTCTCCGGCTCGAGCGTCACGTTCTGGCTCTTGTCGCCGACCTTGGTCTTCGGGTACGTGTTGCCGTTCGCGGTGTAGAACTGCTCGACCGCGCTGATCGCACCGCGAACGTCCGAGGACGCCGACGTGTTCGCGGCGCCCTTCTTGTAGTTCGAGTACAGCGGTACGGCGATCGCGATCAGGACGCCGATGATGACGACGACGACCAGCAGCTCGATCAGGGTGAAACCGCGCTCGTCGCGGTCGTTCTCCCGGCCCGGAAGACGGCGGAGCAGTGCGGTCATGCGGGTGTCCTCCTGCGGTGCGACGTCATCATTGGGCGCCCTGGATGTTCTGGTAGATCGTGAACATCGGCAGGTAGAGGCAGATGATCATCGCGCCGACGATGACGCCCATGAGCAGCACCATGATCGGTTCGATGGACGCGGTCAGTGACTCGGCCGTGCTATCCACCTCGCGATCGTAGAAATCGGCAACTTTGTCCAACATCTGACTTATCTGACCGCTTTCTTCTCCGACCTCCACCATTTGGGCGACCATGCGGGGGAAGATCGCGTGCTGGCTCAGCCGGCTGGACATCGGCTGGCCGTCCCGCACCGCGTCCTGCAGGTCGGACATCGCCGCGCTGACCACCGCGCTGCCGGTCGTGGCGCCGACGACGTTCAGCGCCTGCAGCACCGGGACGCCCGCGCCGAGCAGCGTCCCGAGGTTGCGGGAGAAGCGGCTGATCGCGATCTTCGTGAACAGGCCCCCGAACACCGGCATGCGCATCTTCGCCCGGTCGAACGTCAGCTGGAGGGACGGACGTCTGCGCAGCTCACGACGGATGATCACGGTTCCGACGACGAGGACGCCGAGCGTCAGCGGCGCCGACCAGACCAGCGTGTGGCTGACGTTGACGATGATCTGCGTCGGCACCGGGAGCTTGCCGCCGAGCTGCGCGAACATCCGCTCGAACACCGGGACGATGAAGATCAGCACCGCCGCGATCATCAGGATCGCGAACAGCAGCACGACCACGGGGTACGTCAGCGCGCCCTTGATCTTCCCGCGCAGCGCGTCGTCCTTCTCGAAGTTCGCCGCGATGCGCTCCAGGGCGGCGTCCAGAAAACCGCCGGTCTCACCCGCGCGCACCATCGCGACGAGCAGCACCGGGAACGCCTTCGGTTGGCGCTCCATCGCGGCCGACAGCGCAACACCGCCCTCGACGTCGATGCGAACCTCGGCGATCGCGCGGCGCAGCGCCGGCTTCGCCGTCTGGTCCTCGAGGACGGCCAGCGACCGCAACAACGACATGCCGGACGCCGTCATCGTCGCGAACTGGCGGGCGAACACCGCCAGGTCGCGTTGCGTGATCCGGCCGGTCAGCCCGGGGATCCGGACGTCGCGGTTGAGCCCGGTACCCGCCTCGGTCACCGAGAGCGGGACGATGCCCTGCTGGCGCAGCAACTGGATCGCGGCGTTGGTGTTCGGGGCCGCGATCGTGCCCCGCGTGCGGCGGCCGGAGTGGTCGACGCTCTGGTACGCGAACATCTTCTGCCCGCTGGGACGCCCGGCGGCGACTCCGAGTCCCGGGTACGTCGTCATCGGCGGCCCGCCAGGCGTGCGTACTCCTCGACCGAGTGGCAGAGCGTCAGCCCCTGCTCGAACGTGATCATCTGCTGCCGCACGCGCTCGGCCAGGTGCTGGTCGAACGCGAGCATCCCCTCACCGGCGCCCGCCTGCATGAACGACGGGATCTGGTGGGTCTTGCCCTCGCGGATCAGGTTCCGGATGGCCGGGGTGAGCGACATGATCTCGGTGATGATCGCCCGGCCGCGGCCGTCCGCGCGGGCGCAGAGAGCCTGGCTCACCACACCCTGCAGCGCGGTCGACAGCTGAGTCCGGACCTGCGCCTGCTGGTGCGCCGGGAACACGTCGATGATCCGGTCGATCGTCTGCGTCGCGCTCTGCGTGTGCAGCGTGGCGAGCACCAGGTGCCCGGTCTCGGCCGCGGTCAGCGCGGTGGACGTCGTCTCCAGGTCACGGAGCTCCCCGACCAGGATGATGTCCGGGTCCTGTCGCAGCGCGGCCTTGAGCGCGCCCGCGAACGAGTGGGTGTCGCCACCGATCTCGCGCTGGTTGACCAGGCTGCGGCGGTGCGAGTGGAGGAACTCGATCGGATCCTCGATCGTGACGATGTGGGACGACCTGGTCCGGTTCGCCAGGTCTACCAGCGCGGCGAGCGTCGTCGTCTTACCGGAACCGGTAGGACCGGTGACCAGCACCAGACCGCGCGGCAGCCCGGCGAACCGGGCCACCGAATCCGGCACACCGAGATCCTCCAGGGGCTTGATGACGTGCGGGATCGTCCGGAACGCCGCCGCACACGAGCCGCGTTGCGTGTAGAGGTTCACCCGGAACCGGGAGGCACCCTCGACGCTGTACGCCAGGTCGAGCTCGTGTTCGCGCTCGTAGCGCTCCCACTGGGTGTCGTCGGTGGCGGCCCTGGCCAGCGCCACGGTGTCGGCCGGGGTCAGCTGGTCGTAGTCGGGAAGCGGGTGCAGTGTGCCGTTGATCCGCCCGGTCGGCGGTGCCCCGGCGGTCAGGTGGAGGTCGGACCCGCCCGCGTTGACGACCGCCACGAGCATCGAGTTGAGGGACTCGCGGTCTCGGTCGGCCGCGGTCGGCGCGAAGTCCCGCCGCAGCGTGCCGAGAGCGTCCACGCCAGGCCTGATCGGCGTCCGGACCGGAGAGCTGAGGAATCTCACACGGTCACGCGGAGCACCTCGGGGAGGGACGTCTGGCCGGCGCACGCCTTGCTGAACCCGTCGATCCGCAGGTCACGCATGCCCTCGGCCTGCGCGACGCGGTGGATCTCGCGGGCCGAGGCGTGGTTGACGGTCAGCCGCTCGATCTCCTCGGACACCGGCATGACCTCGTGCACCGCGATCCGGCTGCGGAAGCCGGTACCGGCGCAGTTCCGGCAGCCGATCGGCTTCCAGAGCATCCGCGGCTGCCCCAGCTCGTCGATCGGCCAGTTCGCCGCGGCCAGTTCGGCCTCGGTCGGCTCGTACGTCTCCTTGCACCAGTCGCAGAGCCGGCGCGCCAGCCGCTGGGCGACCACGCAGTCCACCGACGAGCCCACCAGGAACGGCTCGATGCCCATCTCGGTCAGCCGGGTCACCGCGCTCGGCGCGTCGTTCGTGTGCAGCGTGGACAGCACGAGGTGACCGGTGAGCGCGGCCTCGACGGCCAGCTGGGCCGTCACCCGGTCGCGGATCTCGCCGATCAGGATGACGTCCGGGTCGGACCGCAGGATGGCCGGCAGCACCGCGGCGAACGTCAGGCCCGCCTTCAGGTTGACCTGGATCTGGTTGACGCCGGGCAGCCGGTACTCGACCGGGTCCTCCACCGTGATGATGTTGACGGTCGGCGTGCTGATCTCGGCCAGCGTCGCGTAGAGCGTCGTCGACTTGCCGGAACCGGTGGGACCGGTGACCAGCACCATGCCGTGCGGCTTGCGGAACGCGGTCGCGAAGCGGTCCATGTTCGCCTCGCTGAACCCGAGCGTGCCGAGCTCGAGCTCCATGCCGCCGCCGGTGTCGAGCACCCGGAGCACGACCTTCTCGCCCCAGACCGTCGGCAGCGTCGCGGTCCGCAGGTCGACCGCGCGATTGTTGATCTCGACCGTGATGCGGCCGTTCTGCGGCACGCGCTTCTCGGTGATGTCGACGCCGGACATGATCTTCAGCCGGGACACCAGCGCGGCCTGGACGTTCTGCGGGACGTTGTCGATCTCGTGCAACACGCCGTCGATCCGGAACCGCACGCGCATGTCGTGCTCGGTGGGCTCCAGGTGCAGGTCGGACGCGCGGTTCTGGATCGCCTGCCCGATCATCGAGTTCACGTACCGGACGATCGGCGCGTCCTGGTCGCTGCTGGTCAGGCTGGAGACGCTCGCCGGTGTAGGGGCCTCGGCGCGGAGCGAATCGGCCACCTCGCCGAGGTCGTTCTCCTCCCGCTGCAGCTTCGAGATGATCTTGCGCAGCTCGGTGCGGGCGACCATGACCGGGCGGACGACCATGCCGGTCGCGGCGCGGACGTCGTCGAGCGCGACGATGTCGCTGGGATCGGTGATGCCGACCATGATCTCGTCGCCGTCGATCGACAAGCCGAGGACGCGGTGGCGGACGACCAGCCCGATCGGGATCTTCGCCAGCGCGACCGGGTCGATCGGGTAGTTGACGAGGTCGACGCTGTTCATGCCGTAGACGTCCGCGGACGCGGCGGTGAGCTCGGACTCGGTGACCACGTGGTCGTTGATCAGGATGCCGCGCAGCGACCGCCCCGACCGCTCCGCCTCCTCGGCGGCCCGGTCCAGGGCCGCGGGGTCGGCGCCGCGCCCCTTGAGCGCGTCGATCAGGGGGCGGAACGTCTGGTACATGGTGTCCTTCGCGCCGGCGGTTCGGGTGCCGTGTACACCCATCGGCAGACGCGGGGGTTTCCTGAGGTCAGGCGGGCACCCTGGAGAGGCTCGCCATGTCGTCCAGGATCTCCACCACCTCGGGGTGGATCCCACCGAGCGCGGACCGCTTGATCCGCAGCGCGGCCTGCAGCCTGCGGCGGCTCACCGCGGGTTCGGTGTCGGCGTGCAGCAGCGCCAGCCCGTGCAGGCAGACCGCGACGTCGTAGTGCTCGGGGCCGCGGCGCCTGCGGTACGTGGCCAGCGCCCGCTGGTAGAGCGCGTTGGCCTCGGCCCGCCGGTCGAGCGCGGCGAGGACGGCGGCGAGCGCCACCGCGTCTTCGGCGGCTGCGGGGCTGTCGGCGCCGTCCGCCCGTTCCCGCCGCGCGAGCGCCGTCCTGGCGGCCGTCTCCGCGTCGGCGAAGCGTCCGTCGGCGTAGGCCAGCGTGGCCCTGGCGCGGTGCCGGGTGGCGTCTTCGGCCAGGTGCCTACGGCGGGTTCTCCACATGGTCAGCTGCTCCCTCGAAGGGCCGGGTGATCCTCGTATCGTTCGCCCGTTCGCCCAGCTGATCCACGTAAAAATGCACTCAGCTGCCTTCCAGAACCAAACCTTTCTCGCCGGCGGTGAGACGCATCGTCCGGCCTTCCTGGGTGAACCGGACAGTGCCCGCGTTGAGCACCTCCAGCACCGCCCGTTCCACCGCGTTCGCGGCGTCGCCGCAGGCCATCTTCGTGGTGACGATCGCGCCGAACCGGAAGTCGGAGATCCCGGGCTCCATCGGTCCGCTGAGCCGGTTGCAGCCGGTCGAGCCGGTGACCCGCTCGTGGCCGAAAGCGAGGTACGCCTCGACGCCCTGCGGGACGCTGCTCACGCTGTCGCCGCTGACCAGTCCCGTGACGTTCCACCGTGCGCCGAGTATCGGCGGTGAGGGGACCACGAGCGGCTCCAGCCGGATCTCCGCGCGTTCGGTGGTCAGCACCAGGGTGCGCCCCTCGGTCTTCCAGACCGGCTCGGCCTGGAAGAACTCCGTGAACCACTGGTCCTCGGCCATCCGCGGACCGGCGCAGGCCATGTCGGTGGTCATCGTTTGCCCGACCCGCACGCGGTTGCCTTCCAGCGTGTACGGGGCCTCGATCCGGTTGCAGGCGGCTCTGAACACGAGCGTGCCGTTGGCGCCGAACCGCACTTCGACGGGCTTGTCCTCCACGGCCGGCGGCCGATCCTCGCCGTCCTCGGTCACCGCGACGGATCGGTACGCGGTATCGGTGAGCGGATCCTTCTCCCGGGCCTGCGTCGGGGCCGGGTCGCCCGGTGTCGTCGATTCACCCTGCGCGGGCCCGCACGCGGCGGCGGCGAACACCAGCAGGAACAGCAGCGCGATCCTGGTCATGTCAGTACGACGCACGGGAACTCGCGGTGGATCCCTCGGTTTTACCCCGATCTGTACGGTGGGATTTTCCAGCCCGCGGGGAGGCGAGCGATGACGACCAGTGATCAGTATCTGAGGCTCGGCCCGGACTTCTACGCCGATCCACACGCCGATTACGCGTGGATGCGCGAGGAACGGCCGACCTCCAGAGTGATCACGCCGCTCGGCAACCCGGTCTGGCTGGTCACCCGGTACGACGACGTCCGCGCCGCGCTCGCCCACCCCCGGCTGCACAAGAGCAACCGGGAGCTGCGTGAGCTGCTGGAGGCGCGCCCCAGCGAGGACCGGACCATCTCCGAGGACGCGTTGACCGCTCACATGCTCAGCGCCGACCCGCCGGACCACACCCGGCTGCGCAAGCTGGTGAGCAAGGCGTTCACCGGCCGGGCGATCGCCGCGCTGCGTCCCCGGATCGAGGAGATCACCACCGAGCTGCTCGACGCGATGGAGGCCGGCCCGGACCGCGTCGATCTGCTCGACACGTTCGCGTTCCCGCTGCCGATCACCGTGATCTGCGAACTGCTCGGCGTGCCGATGGACGACCGGGACGACTTCCGCCGGTGGTCGAACACGCTCCTGCAGTCGGGGGACGCCGAGGTGCACGCCGCCGCGGGCCTGTCGATGGTGCAGTACCTCACCGACCTGGTGGACGCGCGGCGCGAGCATCCGACCGACGACATGCTCGGCGCGATCGTGGCCGCCAGCGAGGACAGCGACCAGCTGTCCCGGCTCGAAGCGATCTCGATGGCGTTCCTGCTGCTGGTCGCCGGGCACGAGACCACCGTCAACCTGATCGGTACCGGCACATTCGCGCTGCTGCGCCACCCGTCGCAGTTCGAGATCCTGCGGTCGGACCCGAGCCTGGTGCCCAGCGCGGTGGAGGAGTTCCTGCGGTGGGACGGGCCGGTGCACCTGGCCACGATCCGGTTCACGGTCGAGCCGACCGTGATCGGCGGGGTGGAGATCCCGCCCGGCGAGATCGTGCTCGTCTCGTTGAGCGCGGCCAACCGCGATCCGAAACGCTATCCGGACGCCGACGCGCTCGACGTCCGTCGGCAGGCGAACAGCCACCTGGCGTTCGGGCACGGCATCCACCACTGCCTCGGCGCACCGTTGGCGCGGCTGGAGGGCGAGGTGGCGTTCACGCAATTGCTCTCGCGTTTCCCCGGGCTCGCGCTGGACGCCGACCCGGCCGAACTGACCTGGCGCCCGTCCACCCTGATCCGAGGCCTGGAGCGCCTGCCCGTCCGCTTGCGCTGAAGAAAGCCGGCTTTCTCAGGGGGCGCCGCCGACGCGGCGGCTGATCTCGGCGGCGGTGCGGAGTACCGGAGGTGCGAGCCGCTCCGGGTCGCCCTCGGCGACCGGGAACGTGACCGCTACGGCGGCGACCGGGTGGCCCGCGTGGTCGCGCACGGGCGCCGCCACCGACGCGAACCCGGGGGTTACCTCGCCGTTCTCACTGGCGTACCCGGCGCGCTGCGTCGCGCTCAGCAGGCGCCGCAGCTCGGCGTAGGTCCGCGGCCCGCTGTCGTGGCGCCGGACGAACGCCGCCGCGTCCGGGAACAGCGCGCGCACCGCCGCCGCGGGCAGCGCGGCCAGCATCGCCCGTCCGCTCGCGGTGAGCTGCGCGGGAAGCCGCACCCCGACGTCCGTGACCAGCGGTGGCCGACCCGGCGCCCGCTCCTCGATCACGTAGATCACCTCGCGACCGTGCAGGACGGCGAGGTGAGCGCTCTGCCCCACGCGGTCGACGAGCGTCGCGAGCGGCACCCGGGCCAGCCGCTGCAGCGGCGCCTGCCGGGTGTAGCCGGTGCCCAGCTCGTACGCGCTGACCCCGAGCGCGTACCGCCGCTCCTCCGGTAGGTGGACGACGAACCCGGCGTCGCTGAGCGTCGCCAGCAGGTGGTAGGTGGTCGAGCGGGGGAGGTCGAGGTCACGGGCGATCGAGGCCGCCGCGACCGGCCCGGCCTGGCGGGCCAGATACCGCAAGATCGCCAGCACCTGCGCCGCCGCCGGCACCTGCGCTGTCACCGGCCGGTGCGCCGCCGGCGGCTGCGCTCCCGGCACCTGCGCCGCCGCCGGCACCTGCGCTGTCACCGGCGCGCGCGCCGGCCGCGGCGCACCGGGCACGGATGACGGACGAGGGCTCACGCAGCGACGCTACCGGCGCAGTGTCTGGGATCCCAGACACCACCGGCGGTGTCGTGCTGTCACCTGGCGCGGTCGGTGGTGTCCCATGGACGCATGGGTGATGCGGTACAGGTGGGTGCGGGTCCGCTCGGTCCGGACGACGTCCTGGCGGTGGCTCGCTTCGACGCGCCGGTCGCGCTGGCGCCGTCGGCAGAACACGCGATCGTCGCGAGCCGCCGGGTGATCGAGGAACTGGCCGGTGACGACACGCCGCACTACGGCGTCTCGACCGGTTTCGGCGCGCTCGCCACCCGGCACATCCCACCCGAGAGCCGCACCGCGCTCCAGCGCAGCTTGATCCGCTCGCACGCGGCCGGCTCCGGCCCGGAGGTCGAGCGCGAGGTGGTCCGCGCGCTGATGCTGCTGCGGCTCGCCACACTCGCCACCGGCCGCACCGGCGTCCGGCTCTCGACCGCCCAGGCGTACGCGGGGCTGCTCAACGCCGGGATCACGCCGGTCGTCCACGAGTACGGATCCCTGGGGTGTTCCGGCGACCTCGCGCCGCTCGCCCACTGCGCGCTGGCCCTCACCGGGGAAGGGCTCGTGACCGACGCGCTCGGTGCCCGCCGCCCCGCCGCCGAGGCGCTGGCCGACGCCGGTCTCACCCCGGTCGAGCTCCGGGAGAAGGAGGGCCTGGCGCTGATCAACGGCACCGACGGCATGCTCGGTCAGCTGCTGCTCGCCGCCGCTGACCTGCGCCGGCTGTTGCGCACCGCCGACCTCACCGCCGCGATGAGCGTCGAAGCGCTGCTCGGCACCGACGCGGTGTTCGCCGCGGACCTGCAGGCGTTGCGTCCGCACCCGGGCCAGGCCGCCAGCGCGGCCAACCTTCGCAGCGTCTTGGCGAACTCGAACATCATGGCCAGCCACCGTGAGCCGTACGCGTGCACCCGGGTCCAGGACGCGTACTCGCTGCGCTGCGCCCCGCAGGTGCACGGCGCGGCGCGGGACACGTTGGCGCACGCGGAATCGGTGGCGTCCCGGGAACTGGCCAGCGCGGTCGACAACCCGGTGGTGACCGTCGACGGCCGGGTGGAGAGCAACGGCAACTTCCACGGCGCTCCGGTCGGCTACGTGCTGGACTTCCTCGCGATCGCAGTCGCCGACCTCGCGTCGATGGCCGAGCGCCGCACCGACCGGATGCTGGACGTCGCCCGCAGCCACGGGCTCCCACCGTTCCTCTCGCACGACGCCGGGGTGGACAGCGGCTACATGATCGCCCAGTACACCCAGGCCGCGATCGTGTCCGAGCTCAAGCGACTCGCCGCTCCGGCGAGCGTCGACTCGATCCCGTCTTCGGCGATGCAGGAGGACCACGTCTCGATGGGGTGGTCGGCCGCCCGCAAGCTGCGACGCGCGCTCGACGGCCTGACCCGGGTCCTCGCGGTGGAACTGCTCACCGCGGCCAGGGCGCTCGACCTCCGGGCGCCGCTCACCCCGGCACCCGCCACCGCGGCGGTGGTCGCCCGCCTCCGCGAGTCCGCGCCGGGACCGGGCCCCGACCGTTTCCTGGCACCCGAGATCGACGCCGCCGTCGACCTCGTCCGCACCGGCGCAGCGGTCGCCGCCGCCGAATCCGTGGCCGGTCCGCTCGCATGACCGTCAGCAGCGCCGCGAGCCGAGGCCGTCTCCGGCCCGCTCGACCCCGAATCTGAGAGGAGACGCCATGCAAGGCGCTCGTCCGGTACGTGCCGCGCGCGGCACCACGCTCACCGCCCGCTCGTGGCAGACCGAGGCCCCGCTGCGGATGCTGATGAACAACCTCGACCCCGAGGTCGCCGAACGCCCGGACGACCTCGTCGTCTACGGCGGCACCGGCCGGGCCGCCCGGAACTGGGCCAGCTTCGACGCGATGGTCCGGACGCTGACCACGCTGAAGGACGACGAGACGATGCTCGTCCAGTCCGGCAAGCCGGTCGGCGTGATGCGGACGCACGAGTGGGCCCCGCGCGTCCTGCTCGCCAACTCCAACCTGGTCGGCGACTGGGCGACCTGGCCGGAGTTCCGCCGCCTGGAGCACCTCGGCCTGACCATGTACGGCCAGATGACCGCCGGATCCTGGATCTACATCGGCACCCAGGGCATCCTCCAGGGCACCTACGAGACGTTCGCCGCGGTGGCGGCCCGGAAATTCGCCGGGACGCTGGCCGGGACGCTCACGGTCACCGGCGGCTGCGGCGGCATGGGCGGCGCCCAGCCGCTGGCGGTGACGCTCAACGGCGGCGTCTGCCTGGTGATCGACGTCGACCCGACCCGCCTGCAGCGGCGCGTCGACCAGCGTTACCTGGACGAGGTCGCGCCGTCGCTGGACGAGGCCGTGTCCCGCGCCCTCGAAGCGAAGAGCGACCGCCGGGCACTGTCGATCGGCGTCGTCGGCAACTGCGCGACCGTGCTGCCCGAGTTGCTGCGCCGTGGCGTCGCCGTGGACGTCGTCACCGATCAGACCAGCGCGCACGACCCGCTCTCCTACCTGCCGGACGACATCGACCTCGCGGACTGGCAGACCAGGGCCGACAAGGACCCGGTGGACTTCACCGCGCGGGCCCGCGCCTCGATGGCCAAGCACGTCGAGGCGATGGTCGGTTTCCTGGACGCCGGCGCCGAGGTTTTTGACTACGGCAACTCGATCCGGGACGAGGCCCGGCAGGGCGGGTTCGAGCGGGCGTTCGCGTTCCCCGGCTTTGTGCCCGCGTACATCCGGCCGCTGTTCAGCGAGGGCAAGGGGCCGTTCCGGTGGGCGGCGCTCTCCGGCGATCCGCGGGACATCCGCGCCACCGACGAGGCGGTGCTCAGCCTGTTCCCGGACAACGACCACCTGCACCGCTGGATCCGCGCCGCCCAGGACCGGGTCGCGTTCCAGGGTCTGCCTGCCCGGATCTGCTGGCTCGGGTACGGCGAGCGCGACAAGGCGGGCGTCCGCTTCAACGAGATGGTGGCTTCGGGCGAGCTGAGTGCGCCGATCGTGATCGGGCGTGACCACCTGGACTGTGGCAGCGTCGCCTCCCCGTACCGGGAGACCGAGGCGATGGCCGACGGCTCGGACGCGATCGCCGACTGGCCGCTGCTCAACGCGCTGGTCAACACCGCCTCCGGCGCGTCGTGGGTGTCGATCCACCACGGCGGTGGGGTCGGCATCGGACGGTCGATCCACGCCGGGCAGGTCACGGTCGCCGACGGCACGCCGCTGGCCGGGCAGAAGATCGAGCGGGTGCTGACCAACGACCCCGGCATGGGCGTGATCCGGCACGTGGACGCCGGTTACGAGGACGCCGCCGAGGTGGCGGTTTCCCGTGGGGTGCGGATCCCCATGCAGGAGGGTGCGTGACCTCCTTCGAAGGGTTGTGGGCCGACCTGCTGCCGATCGGCCGGGCGGACTCCGGCGGCTACCGGCGCTTCTCCTGGACCCCTGCCGACACCGAGTGCCGGGCCTGGTTCGCTTCCAGCGCCGGCGACCTCGGGCTGGACGTCGAGACCGACCGGAACGGCAACCAGTGGGCGTGGTGGGGGACCGGTGACGATGCGGTCGTCACCGGGTCGCACCTGGACTCGGTGCCCGACGGCGGCGCGTTCGACGGTCCGCTCGGCGTGGTGTCGTCGCTGGCGGCGGTCGCCTCGCTGCGCGCCCGGGGCGTTGTCCCGGGCCGCCCGATCGCCGTCGTGAACTTCGTCGAGGAGGAGGGCGCCCGGTTCGGCGTCCCGTGCCTGGGGTCACGGCTGTTGACCGGGGCTATCGCCCCGGAGCGCGCGCGAGACTTGCGCGATGCGGACGGCGTCACGTGGCTACAAGCCATGAACAACGCCAAGGTGGACGCTACTGAGCTGGGCGCCGACCCCGAGAGGCTGGCGCGGATCGGGACGTTCGTCGAGTTGCACGTCGAGCAGGGTCGTTCGCTGGTGGACAGCGGGGCGCCGGTCGGCGTCGCGAGCGCGATCTGGCCGCACGGGCGCTGGCGCTTCGAGTTCGCCGGTGAGGCCAACCACGCGGGGACGACGCGGCTGGCCGACCGGCGTGATCCGATGCTGACGTTCGCGCAGACCGTTCTGGCCGCCCGGGAGCACGCGGCTGCGGCCGGAGCGCTGGCCACGTTCGGACGGGTCGCGGTCGAGCCGAACGGCACCAACGCGATCGCGTCGCTGGTGCGGGCGTGGCTCGATTCGCGGGCGCCGGACGAGTCCGCGCTGCGCACCGTGGTCGAGGCGGTGACCGCCGCGGCGGCCGACCGGGGCGATCGGGACGGGGTGAAGGTGACGATCACCGCGGAGTCGGAAACCCCGGTGGTGGAGTTCAACGCCGACCTGCGGGATTCGCTGGCCGCGCTGATCGGCGCGCGCTCCACCGCCGACGCCGCGCGCTCGTTGCTCGGCGGGGCGGGCTCGGACGGGACCGCGCCGATCCTGCCCACCGGAGCGGGCCACGACGCCGGGGTGCTGTCCGCGCACGTGCCGACCGCGATGCTGTTCGTGCGCAACCCGACCGGTGTCTCGCACGCGCCGGGCGAGTACGCGGGTGAGGACGACTGCCTGGCCGGAGTCGACGCGCTGGCCACCGTCCTCGAACACCTGGCAACCCGATGACCCCGCCCGACGCCGCCCACCCGTCGGCCGCGACCGACTCGGCGCACGCGGCCCACGCGGCCCACGCCGCCCACTCAGCGGGCCCGGCTCACCCGGCGGTGGCGGGCCACGCGGTTGCGGCCCACGCCGGTGCGGCCGACCCGGCGGGGCCGGCCCACGCGGTGGCGGCAGCCGACGGGGCGGAGACTGCTGGGGGCGGTGCCTTGGAGGGGGTGACCGGTGGGCGGCCGGTGAGCCAGGTCTACTGGGCCGAGCACGCCTGGCTGCCGGGTGGCGCGGCGTCGAGCGTCCGCATAGACGTAGCTGACGGGCGGATCGCCGCGGTGACGCCGGACGTGGCAGCGCCGGTGGGCGCGGTCCGGCTGGCCGGCCTGACGCTGCCGGGGCTGGCGAACGCGCATTCGCACGCGTTCCACCGGGCGTTGCGCGGACGCACCCAGGCCGACCGCGGCACGTTCTGGACCTGGCGCGAACAGATGTACGCGCTGGCCGCCACGCTCACCCCGGACAGCTACTACGCGCTGGCCCGTGCGGTCTACGCCGAGATGGCGCTGGCCGGGATCACCTGCGTCGGCGAGTTCCACTACCTGCACCACGCGCCCGGCGGACGCCCCTACGCGGACCCGAACGCGATGGGTGCGGCGCTGATCGCGGCGGCGGCCGATGCCGGGATCCGGATCACGCTGCTCGACACCTGTTACCTCACCGGCGGCATCGGTCGGCCGCTCGAGGGTCCGCAGCTCCGCTTCGGCGACGGCGACGCCGAGCGCTGGGCCTCCCGGGTCACCGCGCTAGCCGCACAGGTCCACGCCGGGTCCGACGGCGGCGGGCGCGCGACTCGCGGCGATCGCGCCGGTTTCGGCGGCGGGGGGCATGCGCTGGTTGGTGCGGCGCTGCACTCGGTGCGGGGCGTTCCGCCGGAGCAGATCGGCCCGATCGTGCGGTGGGCCGCAGCGAGTGCAGCCCCGCTGCACACCCACCTCTCCGAGCAACCGGCCGAGAACGAGGCCTGCCTCGCCGCGTACGGGGTCACCCCGACCCGGCTGCTGGCCGACGCAGGCGCGCTCGGTCCTCGCACGACGGTCGTGCACGCGACCCATCTGACCGGCGAAGATATCGAGCTGATCGGGTCGGCGCGGGCCGTCACCTGCGCCTGCCCGACCACGGAACGCGACCTGGCCGACGGCATCGGTCCGATCCGGACGCTGTTCGACGCCGGGTCGCCGCTCTCGCTCGGCAGCGACAGCCACGCGGTGATCGACCTGTTCGAGGAGGCCAGGGCGGTGGAGCTGGACGAGCGGCTGCGGACGCGCGAACGCGGCCACTGGGGCGCAGCGGAGTTGCTCGAAGCGACGTTCGCCCACAGCTCGCTGGGCTGGGACGACGCCGGTATTTTGGCGCCCGGCGCCAGGGCCGACCTGGTGACGCTCGCGACCGACACCGTCCGCACCGCGGGCTTCGCGCCCGGCACGGCCGCCGAGACCGCGGTGTTCGCCGCAGGCGCCGCGGATGTGCGATCGGTGGTGGTGGACGGCCGGGTCGTCGTCGCCGACGGCGCGCACACGACGATCGACGCGGGCCGCGCCCTGACCGACGCCCTACGGAGCGCCCAATGACGGCCGCGCCAGATCCCACCCCGCCGCCGGCCTCCGCGGCGCCGCCCTCGGCGGCTCCGCCCGCAGCTCCGCCGAGGCCGGCCGCGGCGAGCCCGGCCTTCGGGGCATCGACCCGCAGCACGGTCATCACCGGCATCGGGATGCTCGTCACGCAGTCAGAGCTCGGCACGCTCTCCGACGCCGCCCTCGTCCTCGATCAGGGACGGGTCGCCTGGGTGGGCCCGTCCGCGGCAGCGCCCGCCGCCGACACCGCGGTCGACGCCGCCGGCCGCGCCGTGATCCCCGGCTTCGTCGACAGCCACAACCACCTCGTCTTCGCCGGCGACCGCTCGGCCGAATTCGCGGCCCGGATGGCCGGGACGCCGTACGCCGCCGGGGGCATCCGGACCACGGTCGCCGCGACCCGTGCCGCGACCGACGACGAGCTACGCGCCCGTCTTCGGACGCTCGTCGACCAGGCGTACCGGCAGGGCAGCACGACGCTTGAGATCAAGTCCGGCTACGGCCTGTCGGTGCGCGACGAGGAGCGGTCGCTGCGGCTGGCCGCCGAGGTCACGCCGGAGACGACCTATCTCGGCGCGCACGTGGTGGCGCCGGACGCCGACCCGTCGGAGTACCTCGCGCTGGTGTGCGGGCCGATGCTCGAGGCCTGCGCGCCGCATGCACGCTGGGTCGACGTGTTCTGCGAGCGGGGCGCGTTCGACGCGGACGCCACCCGCGCGGTGCTCACCGCCGGGGTCGCGCGCGGCCTCGTGCCCCGGCTGCACGCGAACCAGCTCGGGCCCGGTCCAGGCGTGCAGCTCGCCGTCGAGTTCGGCGCCGCGTCGGCGGACCACTGCACGTTCCTGACCGATGCGGACGTCGACGCGCTGGCCTCGTCCGGCACGGCCGCGACGCTGCTGCCGGGCGTCGAGTTCTCGACCCGGTCGCCGTACCCGGACGCCCGGCGGCTGCTGGACGCCGGTGTGACGGTCGCGGTGGCCACCGACTGCAATCCCGGGTCGTGTTTCACGTCGAGCATCCCGTTCTGCGTGGCCCTGGCCGTCCGGGAGATGCGGATGACGCCGGCGGAGGCGCTGTGGGCGGTCACCCGGGGTGGGGCGGCGGCGCTGCGCCGCGACGACGTCGGCCATCTCGGCGTCGGGGCCCGCGCGGACGTGGTGCTGCTCGACGCTCCGGACCCGGTCTACCTCGCCTACCGCCCCGGCGTCCCGCTGATCGCCGGTGTCTGGAAAGAGGGCGTTTCGGTTTCACAACCACCGGGCGTTGGCTAAAACCTGCATTAACTAACGCCGGTACGAGCGACGCGTCCATACGCTGACGCTGTGGAATCGAGCCGCGAGCGCAGGCTGGCAAACGTCATCACGTTACTTTTCTGCGGCATTCTCGCCGGGGTCGTGCTCGCGGCGGTCGCATTTCCCATCGTCGGCGCCTCCGGCTTGACCGCGAAGTCGGCTTCGGACTCGTTCCGCGATCTTCCGGCATCGATCAAGATCCCGCCTCTTCCGGCGGCCTCGACGTTGCTCGCCAGCGACGGGAAGACCGTGCTCGCCACGTTCTTCGAGGAAGATCGGCGCAACGCTGCGCTCCGGGACGTCGCGCCGGTGATGCGCCAGGCGATCGTCGCGGCCGAGGACACCCGCTTCTACACGCACCAGGGAGTCGACGCCAAGGGAATCCTCCGCGCACTCGTCCGGAATCAGACGTCGGGTGAGGTGACCCAGGGTGCCTCGACACTCACGCAGCAATATGTCCGGTCGGTCCTGAAATACAGCGCCACGAACCCCTCTCAATTCCGGGCCGCCACCGAGGAGACGGCGGCTCGGAAGTTACGCGAGATCCGCTATGCCATGGCGTTGGAGAAGGAGTACTCCAAGAATCAGATCTTGGAGAACTATCTGAACATCACGTACTTCGGCAATGGCGGGTACGGGATCTACACGGCGTCGCAGGTCTACTTCAGCAAGAAACCCTCGCAGCTGACGCTCGCCGAGGCCGCGATGATCGCCGGGTTGGCGCAGGACCCGACGCGGTACAACCCGGTCAACAACAAGCGGTACGGCACGAAACCGGCCCTCGATCGGCGGACGTACGTGCTGCGTCAGATGGTGAAGATGAAGTACATCTCGCCGGAGGAGGCCGAGGCAGCCGAGAAAGCGCCGATCGGGCTGCGTCCGAAGGACAACGTGCAGGGCTGCGAGCACGGACGGGCGAGTTACGGGTTCTTCTGCGGCTGGTTCCTCGACTGGTGGAAGGCCAACCCGACGTTCGGCAACACCACGACCGAGCGACTGGCCGCACTGCGGCGGGGCGGCTACCGGATCGTCTCCTCGATCGACGTCCGGATGCAGTCGACGGCGCAGAAGCAGGTCGACCGGCGGTTGTCCGCTTACAGCCGGTTCGCCACCGGGATCGTCATGGTCCAGCCGGGCAGCGGCCGGGTGCTGGCGATGGCGATCAACCGGAAGTACGGGATCAAGAAAAATCCGGGCGGGAAGACATACCCCTACACGGAGAACCCGTTGCTGTCCGGGTCGACGGTCTCCCCGGGCTATCAGGCCGGCTCGACGTTCAAGATGTTCACGATGCTGGCCGCGCTCCAGCAGGGCATTCCGCTGAGCCACACGCTCTACGCGCCGCGGCAATTCGTGTCGCAATACGTCGGCGGCTGCCGGACCGGCCGGTACTACTGCCCGCGCAACGCGTCCGGCTCGATGACCGGCGTTCATACGATGTCGAGTGGCTTCGGCGAATCCGCCAACACGTACTTCATCCAGCTGCAACAGGAAACCAGCGTGAAGGCCGCGGTCGCCGCCGCGCAGTCGGCCGGCGTGGTGTTCCGCGGGTCGACGGACCAGAAGAACATCAAGTGGGCGCAGGACAGTAACCAGGCCTGGGGCTCGTTCACGCTCGGAACCGCGCAGGTGACCCCGCTGGACATGGCGAACGCCTATGCGACGGTGGCCGCGCGGGGGAAGTTCTGCCGCCCGACGCCGATCAGATCGGTCACCGATCAGCAGGGCCGCGAGATGTCGATCGTGCCGACGTCGTGCAAACAGGCGTTCAGCCCGCAGGTCGCCGACGCGGCCAACGACGCCGCCCGCTGCCCGGTGGGCGACGGGACGCAGTCCGGGATGTCGTGCACGCATCCCGGCGGTGGTGCGACTGCGACGAGTGTCGGCGGGTCGATCGACCGGCCGATCGCCGGGAAGACCGGTACCACCGACAACAACAACGCGGGGTGGTTCGTCGGCTACACACCGAACCTCGCTGCGGCGTCGTTCATCGCCAACCCCGACAAGTACTACGACACGGTTCCGAACAGTCAGCTCCCGATCCAGATCGTCCGGGAGACGTTCGAGATCGCGTTGCAAGGCCTGCCGGTCAAACAGTTCGTCCGGGCGCCACGACGATTGTCCTGGGGCACGATGCACCTCGTTCCCGACGTCAAGGGCGCGACGCAGGACGAGGCGATCTACCGGTTGCGGGCAGCGGGTTTCACCGTCTCGATCAACTACAAGCCGGAGGATTCCGACCAACCGGCCGGCCGGGTCTCCCGGACCGAACCACCCGCAGGGAGCTACGTCAGCAAGGGCAGCAGCATCCGGATCAACGTGAGCAACGGCAAGAAGACGACGCGGGATCCCCGGATCGACCAGCTGTGCCGGCTCGATCCGAAACTGCCGATCTGCGCCATCAAACCCGGCGAGCCCGGCTTCCCCGAGGCGCCCGGCCAGCCCTGACGCACGCTTTCATCGCTCCGACGTGGAGCCCGCCCGAGACGAGGTCGACGTCCGCGCGCAAGGCCACCTCGACCGGTGTGGTCTCGAGGCCTTGCGTGCGGCCGTCAGGCTCACCCGTGGGCGAGCCCGTGCACTCAGACGAGCCCAGCCGAGCTGAGCCACTCCTTGGCCACCGTGTCGACGTCCTGCTTGTCGGACACGACCTTCTTCACGAGCTCAGCCAGCGTCGCCGTGTCGAGCTTCGCGGACACCGCGTTCAGCGCGTCGCGCACCGTGTCGTTGACGCCCTCCTTGTTGACCAGCGGCGTCACGTTCTGGGCGCTGAACAGCCCCTTCGGGTCCTCCAGCACGACGAACTCGTTCGCCGGCACCGCCGGGTCGGTGGTGAAGAGGTTGGCCGCCTGGACGTCACCCTTCTTCAGCGCCGACACGGTGATCGGGCCCGCCACGTCGAGCGACTTGAACGACTTGAATTCGGCGCCGTACTTGTCCTTCAGGCCGACGATGCCCTGGACACGGGTCTTGAACTCCGGCGGACCACCGATGACCAGGTCCTTCGCGACCGGCGCCAGGTCCTCGAGCGACTTCAGGTTGTACTTGGCCGCGGTCTCCTTGGTGACCACGACCGAGTCCTTGTCCTCGGCCTCGGACGGGTTCAGCAGCTCCAGCCCGCTCGGCAGCTTGGTCTTGAGCGCGGCGTCGACTTCCTCGCTGGTCGTCGCCGTCGCGGTCTTGTCGAGGTAGGCGAGCAGCGCGCCGTTGTACTCGGGCAGCACGGTCAGGCTGCCCTTCTCGATCTGCGAGTAGATGACCTCGCGCGCGCCGATGTTCAGCTGGCGCTTGACCTTGACGTCCTTCGCCTCCAGCGCCTGGGCGTAGATCTCGCCCAGCAGGACGTTCTCCTGGAAGTTCGCGGAGCCGACAACGACCTCGCCGCCGTTGGCGGAGGAGCCGAGCGGGTCGTCGCCGGAGTCGTCGTCGCCCCCGCCACAGGCGGAGAGCGCCAGCAGCGCGGCGGCACTGCTCAGCGCGAACAGCATCCGGAGATTCTTTCTCATGATTTCCCTCTCGAACGGCACGTGGCGGTTGGATGGTACGAACGGGGTCCGACAGTTCGGGGTTTCACTTGACCAGCGCTCGCTGCTGGACGCCGGGCGAGACGATCAGCCGCTGGACACCGACGAACAGCGCTTCGGTACCGAGCGCGAGCAGCACGGACAGCACCGCGCCGCCGACCATCACCTCGTACTCCCGGCGGGCCAACCCGTCGAAGATGTAGCGGCCGAGGCCACCGAGACCGACGTACGCGGCGATCGTCGCGGTCGAGACGATCTGCACCGCGGCGGTCCGCAGCCCCAGGATGAGGAGCGGGAGCGCGACCGGGAGTTCCACTTGGAACAGGACCTGCGGGCCGGTCATGCCCATGCCGTTGGCGGCGTCCCGGAGTTGCGCGTCCACCTGCCGCACCCCGGCGTAGGTATTCACCAGGATCGGCGGGATGGCCAGGGCGACCAGCGGCAGCAGCGTCGGGGTCAGGCCGATCCCGAAGACGACGACCGTGAGGCCGACCAGGCCGACGGTCGGCAGCGCGCGGGCCGCGCCGGCCGAGTTCACCGCGAGGAACGCGCCGCGCCCGGTGTGCCCGACGAACAGCCCCAGCGGCAGCGCGATCAGTGCGGCGATCAGCAGCGCGAGCCCGGAGTAGTAGAGGTGTTCGAGGACGCGGTTGGGGATCCCGTCGTCGCCGGACCAATTCGCCGGGTCACTGAACCATTCGGCGGCCCTGGTCACGATGTTCATGCGGCAACTCCCGTCGTGGCGGGGTCGGCGACGGGTTCCTCGACCGTCAGCACCGACCCGCCGCCCCGCGTCCACGGTGTGAGCAGCCACTGCACGCCGACGAGGACGGCGTCCAGGATCACGGCCAGCGCGACCGTGAGCACGATGCCGACGATGATCGGCGTGATGAAGCTGCGCTGGATGCCGTCGACGAACAGCTGGCCGAGGCCGCTGATCCCGATCAGCGAACCGACGCTCACCAGGCTCACGTTCGAGACCGTGGCGACCCGCAGACCGGCGATCACGACCGGCACCGCGATCGGCAGGTCGACCTGGATCAGGCGGCGCACGCCACCGAAGCCCATCGCGGTCGCCGCCTGGCTGACGTGCTCGGGCACCGAGCGCAGCCCGTCGACGACGTTCCGTACCAGCACCGAGAGCGTGTAGATCGTCAGCGGGATGATCACGGTCCAGCCGGTGAAGCCGGTGTAGTCGATCAGCACCACGAACAGCGCCAGCGACGGCAGCGCGTAGAAGATGCTGGTCAGCGCCAGCACCGGCGCGTACAGCCGGCGTAGCCGGACGCAGACGATGCCCAGCGGCAGCGCGATCAGCAGCCCGAGGATCACCGGCACGACCGAGAGGTAGAGGTGCTGGGCGAGCAACTCCCCGAGCAGGTCGTAGTGGTCAGGGATCCAGGACCAGCGCCAATCCCAGGTCATTCGGCCGCCCCGGAGGCCGTCCCGGAGACCGCCGCGGAGGCTGCCCCGGCCGACACCGGAGCGGGCGTCCGTCCGCGCAACGCCCCGGTGATCTGCTCCTGCCCGGCGAGGCCGACGACCTTCCCGTCGGCGTCCACGCCGATCGCGTCCCCCGAAGGATTGAGCACCGCGCTGTCGAGCGCGGCCCGCAGCGAGTCGCGTCCGACCGTGAAAACGCGGCCGATCGGCAGCGGGTCACCCTCGGCACCGGGGGCCAGCCACCCCGAAGGCTTCCCGGAGGAATCCACCAGCAGCCGCCAGACCTCGGACGAGCCGGCCGAGGTCACGACCCGTGTGGTGTCCAGGTCCAGGCCCTCCGACCCGACGAACGACAGCCGCCGGACGCCGCGGTCGTCGCCGAGGAACTCCTCGACGAACCCGTCCGACGGCGCCGCCAGCAGCCGCTCGGGGGTGTCGAACTGCCCGATCCGGCCGCCGACCTCCAAGACGCAGACCAGGTCACCGAGTTTCACGGCCTCGTCGATATCGTGCGTGACCAGCACGATCGTCTTGTGCAGCTCGGTCTGCAGGCGCAGGAACTCGTCCTGCAGACCCTTCCGGACCACCGGGTCGACGGCGCTGAACGGCTCGTCCATCAGCATCACCGGCGGGTCGGCGGCCAGCGCCCGGGCCACCCCGACGCGCTGCTGCTGACCGCCGGAGAGCTGGTGCGGATACCGCTTCGCGAACGCGGTGGGTAGCCCCACGCGCTCCAGCAGTTCCAGCGCGGCCGCCCTGGCCGCCTTCTTGTCGCGGCCGAGCAGGAACGGCACCGTGGCCACGTTGTCGACGATCGTCCGGTGGGGGAGCAGCCCCGCCTGCTGGATCACGTAACCGATCCGGCGGCGGAGCGTCGGCGGGTCGACGTCCAGCACGTTCTGGCCGTCCACCGTGATCGTCCCGGACGTCGGGTCGATCATGCGGTTGATCATCCGCAGCGTCGTCGTCTTGCCGCACCCGGACGGACCGACCAGCACCGTGATCTTGCCCGCCGGGATCTCCAGGCTGAGGTCGTCGACGGCGACGGTGCCGTCCGGAAACCGTTTGGTCACGCTCTCGAAGGTGATCACCCGATACTCAGCGCTCCCGCCGGTTGTGAATGGCTTCATTCATGAGTCTGATGTCTGAAGATAGGGTCAGGTCGAAAGTGAGGTGCAGATGTCGGACGTGCTGCTCGACGGCATCGCGCTGACCGCCGAACAGGTCCGCGACGTGGCGCGGGACGGTGGCCGCGTGCTGGTCCATCCGGACGGCGCGACCCGGGCGGGCGCGGCACACCGGACCGTCGCGGCGCTCAGCGCGGCCGGCGGGGTCTACGGTCGGACGACCGGCGTCGGCGCCAACCGGCTGATCGCGGTCGAGTACGAGAGTTCCGCCGGCCCGGTGATCCTCGGCCCGGAGGGCAGCGTGGTGACCGGCGACTCCGCCCCGCAGCAGCCGGTCCGCCACGATCCGCACGGCCTCCGCCTGCTGCGCAGCCATGCGGGCGGCGCCGGTCCGCTGCTCGATCCGATCAGCGTGCGGGCGATGCTCACCGTGCGGCTCAACCAGCTCGCCGCCGGCGGGTCCGGCGTCGCGCCCGACGTGCTCATCGGTCTCGAGACCGCGCTGAACCGCGGGCTGACGCCACCGGTGCACGCGTTCGGCGGCATCGGCACCGGCGACCTGCCCGCGCTCGCGGTCACCGCGCTCTGCCTGCTCGGCGAGGTGCCGTGGCGCGGTGGCTCGATGGAGCCGGTCCCGTTCGACCCGGCGGACGCGCTGTCGTTCATCAGCTCGAACGCCGGCTCGATCGGTGAGGCCGCGCTGGCCTGCGCGGACCTCTCCGAGCTGCTGCGCGCGGGCACGGTGATCACCGCGCTCGCGTTCCTCGCCTGCGACGGCAACAGCGAGGCGTACGAGGCCGTCGTCCACCTCGCCCGGCCGCATCCCGGTCAGCAGACCGTGGCCGCGCGGCTGCGGGACCTGCTCGCCGGCCAGGCCGTCAAGCCGGCCCGGATCCAGGATCCGTACAGCTATCGGGCGGTTCCCCAGGTGCACGGCCCGGCTTTGGACGCCGTCGTCGCGCTGGAGCGCACGCTGGGCATCGAGCTGAACGCGCCGGCCGAGAACCCGCTGGTCGACCCGGTCGGCAACCGCGTGCTGCACAACGCGAACTTCCACACCGCGTACCTCGGCCTGGCCCTGGACGCGATGCGCAACGCGCTCTACCAGACCGCGGCGCTGTCGGTCGCCCGGCTGAGCCTGCTGCTCGAACCAGCCTTCACCGGCTTGACGCCGTTTCTCGCGGCCGGTCCGCCCGGGTCGTCCGGGCTGATGATCCTGGAGTACGTGGCGCACTCGGCACTCGGTGCGCTGCGGCTCAACGCGACGCCGACGTCGCTGGCCACGGCGGTGGTCTCCCGCGGCGTCGAGGAGCACGCGCCGTTCTCGTCGCAGGCTGCCCGCAACTCGCTCGACGCGGTCGCCAGCTACCGGGTCGTGCTCGCCACCGAACTGGTCGCCGCCGTCCGGGCGCTGCGGATGCGTGGCGCGGCCCCGGTCGACGGCCCACTCGCCGACGCCTACCGGTACGTGGCGGAGCGGCTGCCGGATCGGCTCGACGACCGCCCGCTCGACCAGGACGTCGAGGACGCCGCGGCGCTGCTGCCGGCGCTCGCTCGATTCGAAGGGTGAGGTTCCGGTATCGGTGTGTGACGTCCGGCCGGGTGCACGTGCCCGGCCGGACCGGGCGCGCACAGCGGCCCGCGCATCCGGACGACCGGCGTCGAGACGACTCACGGGCCCTATCCTCTGCGCAGACACGCCGTGCGCGCATCTTTGACGTCGAATCGTGACCCACCCAACCCATCAATACGCTCGGGTTTCGAGGCTACCGGTCGGTGAAGAAGCCGACGTCTTCGGCCAGGCCCTCGTACGCTTCGAGCCGTGCCTGGGTGCGCGCCGGCTCGGCGTCCGCCATGGCTTGAAGCACCACCGAGGCGAGGGTCACCGGACCCGCGTACGAGTCGAACACGAGGCGGGTGCCGACGCCGGCCGCGAGCAGGACGTCAACGTCATCGGCGAACGGGGCGATCGGCGCATCGGTCACCACCGCCGTCCGCAGCCCGAGCTGCCGCGCGTACCGGAGTGCCACGATCGTCTCGGCCGCGTAGCGGGGGAGCGCGAACGCGAGCACCCAGGCGCCGCCCGCCTCGCGGGACTGGAGCAGCGCGTCGTAGGCCGCACTCCCGCCGGAGGTGACCACCCGGACGTCCGGGTGGATCCGCTTGGCGGCGTAACCGAAGTAGTCGGCGAGCGGTGCGGAGATCCGCGCGCCGAGCACGGTGAGCGGCGTCGAGGCGGCGAGCTCGCGACCGAGCGTCCCGATCCGGGACGGGTCCTCCAGGGTCTGCCGGAGCGCTTCGAGGTTGCGGATCTCGCCGTCCACGGCCGCCTGCAGTTCGTTCCGCCTGACGGTCTCCGGATCCGGGCGGTCGGCGACCGCGCTCATCGCGATCGGCCGGAGCGCCCGCTGCAGGTCGGGGTAGCCGGAGAAGCCGAGCGCGGCCGCGAACCGGGTCACCGACGGCTGGCTGACCCCCACCTCGGCGGCCAGGTCGACGCTGGAGAGGAACGCGGCCTCGGGCAGGTGGTCGAGCAGGTGCTGGGCGATCCGGCGCTGGGTGGGGGAGAGCCGGTGCTGGTCGAAGAGCGCCAGGAGCCGCTCAGTCGGGGTCCGCGCCCTGTCCCCGGTTCCGTCCCCCACGCCTCCCCCTCTCCCGGTTGACCGCGATGGTACGGTTCCACCCGCCGGTTGGTGATTCGGGATCGGACCTGAGCCATCGCCGCGATACCCGTCAGGCACGGAGCGTCGGAAAGCACCCTCGCCACCGCCTTCGAGACTTTCAGTGGATTGGGCTCGGATGACTATTTACTCGTGGCATCGAACTCGGGGAAAGGTACAGATCCTCGCCTCCTCCGTCGGGCCGGAAGGTGTCTCGTCGGTCACCGTCACCAGCGTCGACGAAGAGAGCACCGCAGCTCCGCTCGTCGACGCGTTGAATCGCATCTCCGCTACTGCGACCATCCCGCTCGGCGTCCGGGATGAGCGCGAGCGCAGGTTCGACAGTTATCCGCGGGATCACCTGCGCGCTCTTGTCGACAGCCAGTACCGCGACACGCTTCTGGTCGGGTCGCACAGCCTGTGGTACGAGTTCGTGAAGCTGCATCTGCACGGAGCGCTCACCGACCTCGACGAGGCACTGAGGACGATGCCCGCACCGGTCCGGACCGCCGTTCAGGACGAACTCGTGGCCGAACACGGCGCACTGCTCGTGGAGTTGGCGGAGTACGAAGGCGCACCCGCTCCGGACTACACGGGGCCCATCCGCCGGTGGGACGACGACTACCCGTTCGTTCCGCATGCCGGTGGCATGCCTGCTCTGAGTAACCGGACTCGCAAAGGCTTCGACAGGTGGGAAAAAGGGCTGAGCGCGGAGGATTTGGCGGAGGCTGTCGACCATCTGCGCATGCTCTTCGACGTCGCGCATTCCAGCACGAATGAGAATCTGCAGTTCGACGAGGTGGATTTCTCGATCTTCGTCGAGCCGGTGGGGGAGGGGCGCACCCTCTTCTTGACGATTGACGCACCGAAGTCCGGGACCGAGCGGGATCGGTGGACGGTCAGCATCTCGCGATGGGACAACGACCTCGAGGACGACGGCGGAGCCAGCGGTGATTCCGTGCTCGATTGCGTCCTCCCTGCCGTGCCGTCCAGGGAGGAGCTGGTTGCGGTGGTGGACGCGTTGACGGACCAGCAAACGCTCGAAACCTGGGCGCACACCGCGGTCGGTGCGGCGTTGCCCGGAACCTCGTTCACCGTGACCCGCCGCTATCTCGAAGTGGTGCACACTTCGTGAACGTGTAGGGCTACCGCGGCTGGCGGGGCGGTGCGGTGGAGTCGCGGACCCACAGGCGCGGCGCGCGGACAAAACGACGGCGGTGCGACCGATTCTCGATCTGGGCGACGGCCAGCGCCGTGGCCTGCCGGACGATGCCGTCGAGATCCCAATCCACGGTGGTGAGCGCCGGTTCGAGCAGCGCGGACATCGGGTGCGAGTCGTAACCGACGACCGAGACGTCCGCCGGGATCGTCAGGCCCAGCGCCCGCGCGGCCGCGTACACGCCGTAGGCGATCGAGTCGGCGAAGCAGAACACGGCGGTCGGCGGGTTGTCCTCCGCGAGGACCTCGGTGGCTACCGCGGTCGCGCCGCCCAGCGCGTGTGGCGACGTGACCAGCCGGACGTCGATCCCGAGCCGCGCGGCCTCGATCCCGACGTGCAGCTCCGCGGGCCGGTCGGGCGTGCTCGGACGGTTCGGCGTGAGCACCGCGATCCGCCGGTGGCCCATGCCGGTGAGGTGCTCCAGCGCGAGCGTCACGCCGGTGCGGTTGTCGAACAGCACCTCCCCGCCCCGGACGCCGTTCAGCGGATCGCCGATCGACACGATCGGCAGCGCACCGGCGAGCTCGGCCCAGTCCGGCGCCGACGGGTCGATCGGCTGTACGACCAGCGCGTCCACCCGCTGGTCACGCAGCTGCCTGGCAAGGATCGCCTCGCGCGCCGGGTCGCCGGCGGCGTCCAGGATCAGTGCGTACCGGTCCTGGCCGAGCAGCTCCCGTCCCATCGCCACCGCGAGAGACTGCTGCCAGAGGTCCTCCAGCGAGCCACAGAGCAGCCCGACCGTGCCGGTGCGGCCGCTGGCCAGCGCGCGAGCGATCGGGTCGGCCTCGTATCCGAGTTCGGCGGCGGCCTCCCGGACCCGGCGCTGGGTCTCCTCGGAGGTCTGCAGGCCACGCAACGCGTAGGAGACCGCGGCGGTGGAGAGCCCGGTCGCCTCGGCCACGTGACGGATCGTGGCCCGTTTCCGTTGTTGCGGCACGGTTCCAGCCTAATGACCGGCACCGCACGTTGGTTTGTCTGCGCAGGTAAGCCACGAAGTCGCCTTATTCCGGTGAGAATAAGGCCACTTCGTGGCGCATCCGCGCGTGGCGGCTGTGGGAGGGAGGGGAGCGATGACACTCGGACCGATCGTGTTGGTGCCGATGTTCATCATCGGGGGAACCCTGTTCCTCGCGCTGGCGGCCGCCGGCACGGCGATCACGGCAGGGCTGATCAGCGTCGGGTACGGCCGCTGGGGCCGAGCGGCGCTCGGCCGGCCCCCGGAGTTCACCGGGACGGACTCCGGCCTGGACGTGCTGGACGAGTGATGCCACCCCCCACGGCTGGCGAGCGGGGCGTGCGTGGGCGGCGGCCCGGCTGTACCGGGCCGCCGCCGTACGGGCAGTGACCTACTTGATCTGCTCGGCGAGGTCCGAGACGACGTCGATCAGCTGGTCCTTCGTCAGCACCTGGTTGTGGGCCTCCAGGATCAGAACCCGCTTCTCCGGTAGCGCGATCCGCACCTCGGTGTAGTCGGCCTCCGCCGAGAAGCGCCAGTGCCGAACCGTCATCGCCTGGCCCTGCGGCCCCTTCCGTGAGACACAGTCGCCGTCCTTCGTGCACGTGAGGGACCTGACCGCGTCGTTCTCGACGGCATCCCGGACCTCCGCGCATTGTGCCGGGCTGGCCTTGCACGGACCGGGGTCGTACGGCCCCTCCACCCGCAACAGCAGCAGGCCGGAGCGGCCCTGATAGTCGATCGATCCGGTCACCGTGAACAGGTCTTTCGCCTCCCGGTCCGAGATCACCGGCGGGTGGCCCTCGCGCCAGCGGAAGCCCGGCGCCGCCTTCTGCAGCGCCTCGTCGTACGCCTCGCTCAGGCGGGCGCCGCTGGCCTCGGCCGCCTTCTCGGTGTCGACGACCAGCCGGAACCGGGTGTCCGCCGCGACCGGTGGCGCCGCCGACTGCGTCCCGGTCTGGAAGTAGCTGGCGCCGGTGGCCACCAGTGCGACGACGATGAAGGCGAGCGCCGATCGCTGCATCATGCGGACACGGCGGACGCGCCGGACGATCCGATCGACGTCGACGGTCGAGGGCGGCGGCTCACCGATCAGGTCGTCGAACATCTGCTGGGTCATGGTTTTCTCCCTGGGTGGAAGGTGCGCCCGGTCACGGGCGCTGGGGGGTGGGACAGCACGCGGAGGGAAGCCAGCCCGCGAGCTGCTTGGCTCTTCACGGTGCCGGGCGCGATCCGGAGGATCTCCGCGGTCTCCTCGATGCTGAAGTCGAGGTAGTACCGCAGGACCAGCACCGCCCGCTGCCGCGGGCCGACCGCGTCGAGGAGCGCCTCGAGCGAGGCGTGGTCCTCGACGCGGTCGTCGGGTGAGAGCCCACGGTCGGGCAACTCGTCGCTCGCGTGCTCCCGGCGCCACGGACGACGACGTTCGTCCAACCACGATCGCGCCAGGATGCGCTGCGCGTATGCGTCCGGGTTATCCGCGGCGCACACCTTCCGCCAGTGCTGGAACAGCTTCGTGACGGTCGTCGAGACCAGATCGTCGGCGGTGTGCCAGTCGCGGCACAGCAGAAACGCGCTGCGTCGCCAGCGGTCCATCCGCTCCTCGACGAAGGCCGTGAACCGTTCTTCGTCTGCTTTACGCAAGGCCGGACTCCTGTCGGGCGAGAGATACCCGTACGACGGAGCGATCGTGGCCCAGGGTTGCATCCGCCGGCGGCGGTCGCTCTCAGAACAGGACGGTGGACAGGTAGCAGCCGGACGCGAACGCGATGAGCGCGAGTGAGGCCCAGGCGCCGACGATCGCTCCGCGCGTCATCCGGTCCTCCCAGATCAACCGCGGCCGGTCCTGACCGCGCCACGCTTCGCGCAGCAGCTCGCGCTGGCGTCGCGCGTGCCGGCGATCCGGGCAGGCGCGCAAGAAGCCCCTGGCCCACTCCTTGCACGGCTCCGGATCGTCCTCGACCGTCGAGCGGCAGGGGACCGGCACGAAAAACGCGAACGCGAGGAGCGCCACCAGGCCGACGACGCCGGCGACGAGCCACCAGGTGAGAAGCAGCGCGCCGCCGCCACCGACCGCCAGCAGCGCCCAGGGCCAGAGGCGCTGACCGGGCGATCGGCGCAGTCGTTCCATCTCGGCGGCGAGCTGCACGAGTTCGTGACCGTCATCCAGCCGGTCGACGGTCTGCATCGCTTCCCGCTCCGCCGGATAGGAGCAGGCCACGCACCGGATGACGTTCGACGACGAGCCCGTGCCGACCTTCAAGCGGTACTTCGCGGGCTGGTGGTCGCTGTAGTTCTTCGGATAGAGGACCTTCTCCCGGGTGCATTCCGACCCTGCCGGCGCTCGCTCGAACTCCAGTGCCACCAGCCAGCCCCTTCCGTCTACCCGGATCGATGGTCCACACCGGAGCAGCCGGTGCGCAGGCGATCCGGCGAGCCTGTGACTGGTGAGGTCGAGCGTGTCCAATGGTGTTTTGCCCACCACCTCGGGCCGTCATGCAATGAGCGGCCTCGGCGCCGACCCGAGCCGGGTTTCCCGTCCGGCCCGGAGGGCGACCGGGCGCGCGCCGTGTACGACGCGACCCGGGCGGTGGCGACCGGTAACCCGTATCAGGCGCCGGTGCTGGCGTCGACGGCGCGGGATATCACCGAGGCGGTTCTCGAAACGCTCGCCGACCGCGGGTACCTGGCTCCTCTCGCCGACCAGCCGAAGGCCCGGACTCGCGACTGCGAGAACGACGGCACGCACGGCGAACACGAATGGACGGAAGACGACATCGACGGTGCGCATGTAACCGAGCGCGACCGCGAACTCGACCCGCCCCGACCGGTCACCACCGACCCGGGTGAGCGCGTCGTGATCCACTACGACGGCGAGAGACTGGCGCGCGCTCTCGGCGATGCGGTCGATCAGAATGCCCGAAACCGCGTGCTGTATCGCCGCTCCGGCTGATCGCGGGGCGACGCGCACCGTTCCACGATCGCTACGATCGCGCCGTCCACCGTTGAGGATCGGGCGGACACCAGGCCGTGCCGTCACGCTGGTTCAGGACGGCAGCGCCTCCGGCGCCTCTCGCCCGCTGCAACGGGACATCGAGGGGCGCCGTCGCGCGTCTGGGTGACGGCTGCGGCGCGGCGCGGTCTCACCGCGCGCGTTACCCTGGCCGCGTGGTCGCTGTTCCCGCCGTGACCGGTATCCGTCCTCCGCTGGCTCTGTCTGTTGGTCCAGGTGGCGACGCGGATCGAAGGCCCCTTGCCCGAGGGGCCTTCGTCGTTTCCGGGGCGACGCGGTACCGAGCCTTGCACGTTCGTCGGGGCGTGGTCGGTCCCGCGGGAGCGGCGCTGCTGTGGGCGGGGGCATTGCGCCCCCGCCCACGCTCAGAGGGTCAGATGCAGCGGACCCGAACGAGCAACCGATCGTTGAGCGACAAGTTGTTCCCGGCGCCGAACCAGCCGTTCCGGAAGGTGTTCGGCACCCGGAGCGTGTGGTCCAGGCGTCCCGTCGCGGAATCGCCGCCTACCTGGTTCTCGATGTAGGCGCCCCCGCTGAGTGGCTGCATCCCCGAGGGGCAGGACTGGTATCCACTTGCGATTTGGCTCGCGCCCCGCAGGTGCACGGCAGCCGGTGCCTGGATCGAGCCCGGCAAGCGGGCGCACAGCGCCCTGACCACTAGCCTGTCGGTGGGCACGCTGGTGTGCACCGTCACCTTCCAGCCGGTGCCGTCCGCGGTGGCGATGCTGCCGACCATCCGGATTCCGCCGACCGAGGGCGGGTTCGTGGGCTGGTTGGCCACCAGGTACCCGCCGCCGCCGTAGGCGACCTCCCCGGGCAAGCATCGTGCAGTGGCGGTGCGGAGCGTAGAGCTGGACGCGGGGGCGGTCGCCGTCGCCGTCGCGGTTCCCGGAGGCACCTGGGCGAACGGCGCGCAGGTCGCCTGTATGAAGAGGTGGTTCGTCGGGGACGGGTGGAGCGGAGCGCCGACTGCGCGCGCTACCCGCCCGCCGGTCACCGAATGGCCCACCCCGGTCAGCGTGGCGTTGCTGGCGCCGATGGACAGCAGTGCCTCCCCCGCCGGACACTGCACATTGCCGGCGAGTTGCCTGACCGGCGCGCCGGTCGCCGCGGCTACGTCGAGGTCGTGCAGACCCGGGATCGCCGCTGAGGCCGGTGACGCCGGTAGGGCGACCAGCGCGGCGACGGCGAGCGTCAGTACTGCGAGTAATCGTGTGACTTTCATGAACTCTCCTGAGAGAAGTGGACTTCGAACGGACAAAGTCAACGCTTTCAGTGAACGTTCAACTAGGTAGATCTGCACACAGTGGACGTGACGGGGATCTCGACCATGCTCGTGGACACGACTGCTGTGTTCACCGAGGCGGCAGCCCGCCGGACTGAGCTGCGCCGCCACTCGGCTGGATTCGGGGCGCCCGCAACCGGCCCTCTCTCTGCGACAAGGGGGCCGACGCCGTTTCGGTGACCGGCGTCGCCGAATTCCCGTGTTGTGGTTCCGCCTACCAGCGCCGTCGCGCGGCAACACTCGGATCCTGGGCTATCTCCGCCGCGATTGCCGACCACCTCGCACCGGACGGCGGCGGATTCGTCACCGCCTTCCACCTGGCCGTGGAGTACGTGGATGCCGACGGGAACCAGTGCCACGTCCGGGTCTACCCGGCCGAGCAGCGGGCCACGGTGACGATGGGCCTGCTCCAGTGGGAGATCGGTGTGGCCCGGTACGAGCAGCAGCGGCATGCCTGCGGGAATCTGGTGCACGAGTTCGGCACGATCGTGGCCGACTACTTCGGCCACATTCCGTACCAGGTTGGTTCGTCGATCACCTCGAAGGACTGGCGCGACGTCGATGTTCGGCTGATCCTGCCCGACGACGAGTTCGCGGCGATGTTCGGCGAGATCCAAAGCGCCGAGGTGAACGTGAAGCTGGCCGCGGTCTCGCTGGCGTTCGCGGCCCTCGGCCAGGCGATGACCGGGCTGCCGATCGATTTCCAGATCCAGCCGCAGACGCACGCCAACGAGAAGCACCCCGGGCGGCGTAACGCGCTTATTGAGTACCGGCCCGCCGACGTCTGAACCGGCTGGCGAGGGGGCGAACGTGCCCCGCCTGCTCTCCCGCCTGCTCGACCGGATCGCTGACGTCCTGGTCGGCCCGCCCCGCGGGCTGTCCGCTCGCGCGCAGCTTTCACTGCGGCTGGCCGAGGAGCCGCCGCCGGCCAGCGCCATCCGCCGGACGAACAAGCAGCTGCAAGAGCATGGCCTAACCGGACGCGCCCTCGCGACCACGGCGGCGTGCGCGAAGTGCGGCACGCGGGACCGTCCTCTTGCGATCCGCCGCCTGACCAGAAACCTCGCCGAGTGGCGCTGCGATGCACCGGAGTGTGCGCCGTGAAGCCCGCCGGTCTCGTCGCGATCATCGGCCTGGTCCTGATCGCTGCCACCTTCGCTGGCTGCCTCGGTGCGCTGTTTCTCTGGCCGGTCGAGCCCCACACCCCCGGAGCTACCGGTCCCGGTCAGCTCTCCGGTGGAGCAGGAGGCGAGGCCGCACCCGCAGCGGAGGTAGCCCTGCCTTGTGCCGGGCCGTGCGGCAAGCGGCGGCGGCCAGTTGGTGGCGGCGTGACCAGTCGTTATTGACTTCTGCCTCGACCTCCTGCCAGCTTCTGGACGCCGTCGGTGAAGGCATGCCCGATGCCGGGGGAGAGCATCGGGGCGGCGCGTTGTCGATCGTGGTGCTGGTGCCGGGGAGTTGGATCGGAGCACGGTTGTCGTCACCGGCTGGTTCCTGCCCGCGTGGCGGCTGGGTACGGGCTGTCGCGGTAGGTGAACGGGTTCCTCAGCGGGGAACGGCTGCGGGTGACCGGCGTGACGATCTCGGTGGCCGGCGCGCTACTGCTGATCGTCGACCAGTTCCGTTGAGTTTGGCCTTTTGAGCGTGGTCCGTCTGACCAGGGAGCGACCGAGTCGAGTGCTGCGAGGACGACCTTCGATCAGACGGACCCTGACGCGAGTGGATCGGCGGCTTACGGCTCGCAGGTGACGGTGACCTCGGCCCGGAAGATCTGTCCGAAAGTGGGGTGGGCGAACGGTCCGAAGACCTGCGGCTCACCGGACACCGTGCACGCGCCGTAGAAGCCTTCCGACTGTGCGGTGTTCTGCGCGTCGTCGAACGCGCTCTGGATGGCGTTCTGGGCGGTCACGCCGCGTCCCCCGCCAGTGAACAACGGGCTGGCCGTGGCCGGTAGGGCGGCCGCAATGACCAGCGCCGCAGCGCCAGCCGCTGCGGCCAGCGCCGCGCCGGCGCGAGGGCTCCCGCGTAGCTTCATCGATGTGCTCCCTTCTCGGGTTGTGCAACGCCAACTGGGAAGGCACCTCGGCAACCCGACTGGTTCAGCCGAGGCATGACGACGGGTTCGTAGCGAGACCACGGACCCGGAGGATCCTGCTGGACGCGGAACAGAGAGGACGCGGCCAGCAGTTGAGCGTTGAACTTCCTTAGCATCCGCCCGCGACGACCCGCGATCAAGGGATGCGCTGTTCGATGTGGAGGGAATCCCGTGGCGGGCGCCCCGCAAACCGGAGCTGTCGATTCAGCTGATATCGGGGAGGTGCTCACGCGACCAGAACCGACTATTTCGCCGAGAAGCGCTCCGAAAGGCGGCCTGTTGCGACCCCGTACGTTGCATCTGGCCGCGGCAGGAACCGCACGACCCGTATCTACCGGCTCCGGTCAGCTCGACGGCGACACCGTAGGCAGCTCCGGCCGGACCTGCCGCAGGTACTCGGCGAGCGCTTCACCGACCGGGCGGGCTGCAACGCTGACCTCGGTGCGGCACGCCGGGCAGTGCAGGTTCCCGTCGGCGTCTTCCTCGAGGAGCTGCGGCGTGCCGGCCGCGTCGCACTCGACCTCCCACGTGGCCATGGGGCGACGGTAGGCGCCGGGTACGACAGAACGCGAGGTGCCGCCGATGATCGTCGTACTGATCGAACACCCGGATGGCGGCGTCTACGGGCCGTGGGAACTGGCCGACGACGGCAGCCACTACGACGAGATCCAGGCGTTCCTCCGCAGGTGGCATGCTGCGCACGACGACGCCGAACCCACGCAGGTCACCGTGTCCGCCGGAGCTCACCGAAATCCTGCACTGGCACTTCGAGGCGTACCCGCCCGAGCCGGACGGGCTGATCTTCGCCGGTGTGCAGGGCGGTCCGGTGTCGTATGCGTACTCGCTGCGGCTGTCGCACATAGCGCGCGGAGGGTCGCGTTCACGCCGGAGGTCGCGGCGACGTCGCTGGCGTTGACGCCGTATCACCTCCGGTATGCGGGGGTCACGACGATGCTCCGTGGCGGCATGCAGCCGAAGGACGTGGCGGACCTCGTGGGGAACTCGTTGAAGGTGCTGCTGGAGATCTACGCGCAGATTCTCGATGGTGGCGAGGCGGAGCGGCGGCGTCAGCATCAGGCGTCGTTCGGCTATCGGCCGGGTGCGCGCACACACAACGCACACAACCAGTGGGGGGCGGTGAGGGTGAGACGTCGGGGTTTCCGCAGGTTACAAGGCTGATGCTGGACTTGACAGAAGGATCAGTGAACCGGTTAACTGAAGCGGTTAACCCACTCGATCTGTAGGAATAATATTCCCGCATGCGAATCGACGTGCACCAGCACCTGTGGCCGGAGCCGCTGCTCGACGCGTTGCGTGCCCGCACCGCGCCGCCACGGCTCGACGGCTGGGTCCTGCACACCCACAGCGCGCCGCCGTACGCCGTGAACCCCGCCGACCACGACGTCAGAGCCCGGGCCGCGCTGGTCGCCGCCGACGGCCTCGATCGAGCCCTGATCTCGCTCTCCAGCCCGCTCGGCATCGAGTGGCTCCCGGCCGCCGAGGCCACCCCGCTCCTCGACGGCTACCACCAGGGCGTCACCGCGCTCCCCGGTCAGTTCGGCGCCTGGGCCGCCGCCGGGCTGGCCGAGATCGATCCGACCCCCCTGGAGCGGGCGCTGGACGCGGGGTGCGTCGGGCTGCAGCTTCCCGCCGACGCGCTGGTCGACCGGGCGGGCTACGACCGGTGCGCGCCGCTGCTGGCCGTGCTCGAACGGCGGAACGCCCCGCTGTTCGTCCACCCCGGGCCGCACCCGGCCCCACCGGCGGGTGCGCCGGACTGGTGGCCCGCGCTGAGCCCGTACATCCACCAGATGCACGACGCCTGGCACGCGTTCGTCGCGTTCGGGCGGGCCGCCCACCCCTCGCTGCGGGTCTGCTTCGCGTTGCTCGCCGGGCTGGGGCCGCTGCACGGCGAGCGGCTCGCGGCCCGCGGTGGTCCGACCCGCCGTCAGGTCGACGTCGACGCGTTCGTCGAGACGTCGTCCTACGGCCCGCGCGGGGTGGACGCGGTCGTCCGGGTGCTCGGCGTCGACCTCGTGGTGCTCGGGTCCGACCGGCCGTACGCCACCGTGCCGGACTTTGGCTTCGGTGACGCGTTCGACCACGCGATGGCCGTCACCAACCCGCTCCGCCTTCTCTACGGAAAGAAGGGAAAACCGTGAAACTTCCGGCACGTGACCTGGGCAAGCACGAACTTCGTGACCTGGTCGACGAGCTGGCCCGCCACCCGGAGCAGTGGCGGGAGCACGTGGCGTTCTGCGACACCGAGCGGCATTATGTGTCGCTCTACCGCGACGACCACGTGGATGTCTGGCTGCTCTGCTGGACGCCGCAGAACGACACCGGCTGGCACGACCACGACATCTCCTCGGGTGCGGTGGCCGTCGTCGAGGGTGCGGTGCACGAGAACAACCCGCGGATCGGCGGCAGGCACGTCGACGTCGTGGTCAAAGCGGGTGAGTCGTTCTGCTTCGGCCCCGACCACATCCACCGGATGTCCGGCGCCGACGCCGAGAGCGTCTCGATCCACGCCTACTCGCCGCCGCTCTGGAGGCTGGGTACGTACCGGATCACCGACGACGGCGTCATGCGCCGCACGTCCGTGAGTTACGCCGACGAACTGCGCCCGCTGGAGGCGCGCTCCGGGATCAGCGCCGCCTGAGGAGTGTCCGCCGGCTCCTCGCCGTACGGCAGCGTGAACCAGAAGCGCGTGCCGCCGCCGGGGTTGTCGTCCGCGCCGATCGTCCCCCCGTGGCGTTCGACGATGCGTTGGCAGATGGCGAGCCCGAGACCGGTGCCCGGGTAGCTCTCACCGGTGTGTGCCCGGTGAAACCGGGCGAAGACCCGGCCGTGCTCGCCGTGCGGGATCCCGATCCCGCGGTCGGCCACCTCGACCCGCACCCAGACCCCGGCCTCCGACCGCGCGGTGATGTCGACGCGGGCGGGCCGTCCGGGCGGCGTGTATTTGAGCGCGTTGCCGACGAGGTTGTCCAGCACCTGCCGGATCAGCACCGGGTCGCCCTCGACGAACGGCAGCGGGCCGACGTAGATGTCCGGGAAGTGGCCACGCGCCCTCGACGCTTCCAGCCGCGCCGCGACCACCTCGTGCACGACGTCGCCGAGCGGGAACGACGCCCGGTGCAGCGTGGCGTCGCGGGCGCTGCTGTAGGAGAGCAGGTCGTCGATGAGCGTCCGCATGCGTTCGGCGGTCGCCTGAATCCGCTCGAGGTGGCCCAGGCCCTCCTCGCGGACCGGCGCGGACGCCTCCTCGGTCAGGATGTCGGACAGCAGTTCGCCGTACCCGACGACGGTGGTCAGTGGTGATTTCAAATCATGGGCGACGACGCCCGCGAAGGCTTGCAGCTCCGCCTCGTACGCCCGGGCCTGCGTGACGTCGTGGAACACCGCGACCGCGCCGATCGACCCGTCGGCGAGCTGGAGCTGGCGCGCGCTCACCGTGATCAGCGCACCCTCCGGCCGGGCGCGGTTGCGGACCAGCATCTCGACCTCGTCGGGCGCCTCGCCCGCCAGCGCCCGCATCAGCGGCAACTCCTCGGTCGGGAACTCCGAGCCGTCGGGGCGGAACAGGCCGTAGTGCTGTTGCCACTGGTCCGGGTCGGAGATGTCGTCGTTGATGCCGAGCATGCGCTTCGCGGCGGGGTTGTGCGCGAGGAACTGGCCGTTGCTGTCGACGACCCCAACGCCCTCGGTGATCGTGTCCAGCACCGTGCCGAGCAGGCGCGCCTGGTCGCGCGCCTCCCGCTCGGTGGCGCGCAGTTCGGTGGTCGCGACCCGGACCCGGCGTTCGGCGCGTCGGCGCGCGCCGGCCAGCGTCCCGACCAGCGCGGCGAGGAGTGCGGTGAAGCCGAGCAGGGCGGCGGTCAGTGCCGTGGAGAGCATCTGGTTGCCGCCGGGGAGATCGGCCGAGACCGCCGCGGTCCGGAGCACCCACCGCCGCTGCGCCACCGGCATCTCGACGGTGCGGAACTGATCGCGCCGGTCGGTGGAGTCCGCGACCAGCCCGGCGACCTCGGTCTCCCGGCCGTCCGCGTTCCGCGCCGAGAGGCTCACGTCGATCATGCGCAGCGCGACCCGGGAGAGCGTCGTCCGGATGAAGTCCTGCCCGCGCAGACCCATCATGATCCAGCCGCGGAACTGCCGGTTCCCGGCGGCGTCGAACCCGTGGACGGGCGCGGTGAGCGCGAACGAGTTCTGCCGGACCTCCGGCGGGAGCTGCCGGTCGATGATCAACTGGTAGGTGTCGGAGACCGTGACCGCGTCGTTCCGGAGCGCCTCCCGGACCGCGGCGCGCGGCGCCGGCGCCTGGTTGACGTCCACGCCGTGGCCGAGCGTGCCCTTGGCGTCCAGGCGGGTCGAGAGTACGACGACGGCATGCGTGCCGGTTCCGTACGGGCGGATCACCAGCCCGGTCGAGCCGCGCGCTCGCCACGCGGCCTGGACCGCCGCGACCCGGTCGTGCGCGACCGGGACCAGATACGCGATGGACGTCGCACCGGGCAGGCTGATCGGGCCCAGCGCGGCCGTGGCTCTGGCGAAGTCCGCGGCGGTCAGCGTGTCCATCGCCCCGAAGGCCGCCGCCAGCGTCCTCATCTGGTCGATATAGCGGTTGACCTCGGTCCGCACGGTTGCGGCCAGCACGGCGGTGCGGACGTCGAGCACCCGCACGGCGGACCGTTGCGCGGAGTCGCGCAGCACCGAGCCCACCCCGAGCGACGCCAGCGACCCGACGAGCACCACCAGGACGGTGAGCGCGGCGACCGAACGGATCCCGCGCTCGAGCCCGTCCTTCCGGTGCTCCCGCACGTCTTCCCATCGACGGGCGGACGTCTCGTCTGAGGTTCTGTCGCCTCGGTGGTGCACGCTCGGGTGATGCGATCGATAGCGGTGGTGCTGCTGCTGGTTCTGACGCTGGCGGGATGCGGACGCGACGAGCCGACCGACGACGCCCGCGGGTACACGGTGCGGGTCGGCGACGTCGAGCGGACCTACCAGGTGCACGTGCCCGCCGCGGTCGAGGGACGTACCGGCGTGCCGGCCGTGATCGTGCTGCACGGCGGGGGAGGGAACGGCAGCCAGGTCGCCGAGCAGACCGGTTTCAGCGCGCTCGCCGACCGGGAGGGTTTCCTCGCGGTGTACCCGGACGGCTCCGGCCGGACGTCGCTGAAGACCTGGAACGCCGGGACGTGCTGCTCCTACGCCCGCGACCACGACGTCGACGACGTGGGGTTCGTGCGGACGCTGATCGACGCGCTGACCGAGCGGTTCGGCGCCGGCCGGGTGTACGTGACCGGGTTCTCCAACGGCGCGATGCTCAGCTACCGGCTCGGGTGCGAGCTCGCCGACCGGATCACTGCGATCGCACCAGTATCCGGGGCTCTGAACGTGCCGAGCTGCGAACCCGCCCGCCCGCTGCCGGTCTACACGATCCACGGCGATGCGGACGACGTCGTCCCGTACACCGGGGGCACCTCGAAATCGCGGATCGCGAGCGAGGAGCGAGCCGGATCGCACCGTTCGGTGACGGACGCCGTCGAGTTCTGGACGCGAACCGACCGCTGCGCCGGCGAGCCGGTCCGCACCACCCGGGGAGCGATCACGACCGTTCGGTACACGGGCTGCGCAGCGGGTACGGAGGTGCGGCTGGACACCGTCGCCGGCGGTGGCCACGCCTGGCCCGGTGGGGACGCCGTCCGCCGGGGAGCCGACCGGCCGACCACCGAACTCGACGCCACGGCCGAGATCTGGGACTTCTTCCGGGCCCACGAAAGTTAGTCGGGCCGGTCGGTTGGTAAGTCTTCTCGCATGTCCTCGTTAGCGATCGTGCTGGCCGGCCTGGCCGTCGTGGTGGTGATCGCGGTCGGCGTCGGTGCCGCGACCCACGTCCGGAACCGCCGGTGGGGTCCGCTGGTCGGCGGCCACGCGCACAACGACTACCGGCACCACCGGCCGCTGCTGGCGGCGCTCGACCAGGGGTACACCAGCGTCGAGGTGGACGTCTGGCCACACGAGGACGACGAGGGGGTCACCCGGCTGCTCGTCGGGCACGACGCGGAGGACCTGGAGTACTGGCGGACACTCCGCGGCCTGTACCTCGAACCGCTGGCGCGACGGGTCGCCGCGAACGGCGGGGTTCTGCCGGGTTACGACCGGCCATTCCAGCTGCTGGTCGAGGTCAAGAGCGACCCGGAGTGGTGCTGGGAACTGCTCGCCGCCGAGCTGGAGCACTACCAGGACATGCTGACCTGCTTCTCGGGCGACGAGATCCACCCCGGCGCGGTGACCGTCGTGATCTCCGGCAAGCCGCCGCGGGAGGCGCTGGCCGCCGCACCCGTGCGGTACGCGGCCTGCGACGGCACGCTCGCGGCGATCGGCAGCGACGCACCGGCCTCGCTGGTGCCGCTGTGCAGCGAGAAGTGGGACTGGAAGTTCCGCTGGGACGGCCGCGGTGAGATGCCGGACGAGGAGCGGGCGAAGCTCCGCGAGTGGGTCGCCAGGGCGCACGCGGAGGGGCGCACCGTGCGGTTCTGGGGTGTGCCCGCACGCTCCCGGCGGACGCGTCGCGCGTTCTGGCGCGAGATGCGCGCCGCCGAGGTCGACTACCTGGGTACCGACGACCTCGCGGCGCTGCGCGCGTTCATGACGGCCCGTTAGATCGTCGCCCCGAGTGCGGTGGCGCGATCCAGGGCGGTGGTGAGCAGGGCTTCGCTGTGCGGCACCTGCGCGGCGAGGTCGGGGATGCGCGGAGCCAGCGTCAGCTCGGTCGCGATCACGGTGACCGCCATGCCGAGCGCGGTGCCGAGGACGATTTCCAGCACCGGCGTCAGGTGGTCCCACCCGGCGGTCGGCGACCCCTCGACGTACGACCCGCCCGCGCTGGTCACGACCACCGCCGGACGGCCGGCCAGCGGCTGACTCGGCGTCGCGTCGAACGTCGTCGTGATGCCCGGGACGTGCACGTAGTCGATCCAGGTCTTCAGCGTCGACGGCAGCGAGTAGTTGTACATCGGCGCCCCGACCAGCAGGACGTCGGCGGCGAGCAGTTCGTCGAGGATCGTCTGCTGCAGCGCTTCGTCCGCGGCCGGCGCGGTCTCGTCGGCGGTGCGCAGCCGGGGCGCCCAGTGCAGCGCGGTGCTCGAGAGCCGCGGCAGCGGGTCGGTGTGCAGGTCGCGGTAGGTGATCGTGTGGTCGGCCCCGCGATCGGACCACGCTTTCGCGAACGCGGCGGTGATCGCCCGGGAGCGGGAGCCCGCCAGGTCGGCGGACGAGTCGAGGTGCAACAGGTGGGGCATGGGGGTCCTCCCGGCGCGACGGTGCCCCTCGGTTATAGCCCGCGGTCGGGGCTGTGCCGCGCGGGGCCTCCGGAAAAAGGCTCAGGGCCTCCGGAAAAAGGCTCAGGGCCGCCGGACCCCGGTGGGGTCTGACGGCCCTGTTCGGCCTTTCCTGCAGCGGGTCAGAGGCTGCGGGCGGTGATGTCGCCGTGGGAGGTCGTGGCCCGGATCTCCAGGCCGGGGCCGCCGTCGTTCTTCAGCGCGTTGCTGATCCGGCCGTAGCCGGTGCCGGCGTCCAGTGAGGCCGAGACACCCGCGGCGGCGCTGACCTGGATGTCGCCGGACAGGGTGCTCAGCACGACCGTGCCCGGCCCGGCCTCGGCGACCCGGACGTCACCGCGCTGGGTGCTGATCTCCGCCGGTCCGGTGAGCCGCCCGACCTCGACGTCA
This sequence comes from Cryptosporangium aurantiacum, assembly GCF_900143005.1. NCBI lineage: Bacteria > Bacillati > Actinomycetota > Actinomycetes > Cryptosporangiales > Cryptosporangiaceae > Cryptosporangium > Cryptosporangium aurantiacum. The sequence goes on along the minus strand of NZ_FRCS01000003.1, from coordinate 666,207 downwards.
CCGTCGACCGCGCTCAGCCGCACGCTCGCGGCCTCGTCGATCTTGATCCGCTGATAGGCGCCGTTGACGGCGACCTCACCCAGCCGTCCGACGGCGCGGAACTCGGTAGCCTCCGCCCGCGTCTCGACCCGGGACCCGGCCGGCAGCTGGACGGTGACCTCCACCGCGCCCGACGGGCCGAGCAGCGAGTTACCCGCCGGGGTCTGGATCCGCAGCACGCCGTCGGCGTAGTCGACGGTGGTCTGCTCGGCGGTCTTCACGTCGCGGTTCTTGGAAGCGTTGGCGGGCCGGACCTCGACCGTGGTGTCGGCGCGGTCGGCGGCGATGAACTGGACCCGGCCGGCCGGGACGCGCAGCTGGGCGGTGATCGGGGCGGGGGTGGCGAACGTGGTCATCGTGGGCTCCTCGGTGTGGCTGGTGTTTCCGACAACGCAAAAGCTACGTTGCGTTCAAAGATCAGGCAACATCAGAGTTGCGTAGAAAGAGCAAACTCCCAGCCCACAGCCAGAATATTGTTGCAATCGCTCTGTGAGCCAATGCAACGAGCGTTGCAATGGCCCGAGAGTGAATGCTCTGCGGGGCGCGCCGAGTCCCCGTTCGTGCCGTACTCGATCGATTCCGCCATGCAAAGATGGCAAAATCACGGTGCGGAAGCGCTGCGATTCCTACACTGAGCCGCCGAGTGTTCACTGTGGTGTGTCGCAAGGAGGCGGCGGATGTCGCGGTTACGGGTGTTCCTGGTGTCCGCGATCGTCGCCGCGCTGGTGGCGACCGGGCTGTCCGCGGTCAGGGCAGTTCCGGCCTTCGCGGACGTGGGCGGACTCTCCAAGGGCATCGCCGACGACGGCGCCCGGGTGGTGAGCGAGACGTTCGTCGAGTGGCAGAAGCTCGACATCGTCATCGACTCGCCGGCGATGAAGGGCCGGACGACCGCCCGGCTGCTGCTGCCGAAGGACTACTTCACCCAGCCCGACCGCAAGTGGCCGACGCTCTACCTCATGCACGGCTGCTGCGAGCCGCAGGACTACAAGTCGTGGACCGCGTTCACCGACGTCTACGACTTCTTCCACCACCGCAACGTCCTGGTCGTGATGCCCAGCGACGGGCTCGCCGGGTACTACAGCGACCCGCGGAGCGGCGGGGGACCCAAGTACGAGACGTACCACATCAACGAGTTGCAGCAGATCATCGAGCGTGGCTACCGCGGATCGACCACCCGCGCGATCGCCGGGCTGTCCGTCGGTGGGTTCGGGTCGTTCTCCTACGCCGGGCGCCACCCCGGCATGTTCAAGGCCGCGGCGTCCTACAGCGGGCTGCTCGACACGCTGGTGCCGGGCGGTCCGGCCGCGGTGGAGTGGATGCGGACGCAGGCCGGCGAGAGCCTCAACACGCTGTGGGGCAGCTCGATCCTGAACCGCAACGTCTGGCAGGCGCACAACCCGGCCAACCTGCTCAACGGCTTGCGCGGCACGCAGCTCTACGTCTCCTGCGGTGACGGAAGAGCCGCCGACCTCGACCAGAACAACAACTTCGTCTGGCAGGAAACCGCGGCGCTGCTCACCACGCAGAGCTTCGTGACGAAGGCGCGCGCGGCCGGCCTACCGATGACCGTCCGCCTCTACGGCAAGGGCACACACACCTGGCCGTACTGGCAGCGGGAGTTCAAGAACTCCTGGCCGATGCTGGCGAACGCGCTGGGAGTGCCGGTCTGACCGTCACTGCTCCGGTCGGTCGAGGTCGATCTTCTCCCGGCGCACCTGGTCGGTGACGGTCCGGTCTTCGGTGACCTGTTCCTTCGTCAGGCGGACGCGTTCGGTCGGCACCGTCTCGGTTCGGACGACGACGCGCTCGGCATGGAGCGTGAGGCCGTCATCGTCGGCGGGGTCGTCGTCGGTGGGCGCCGGGGTCTCGTCCGGATCGATCGGCTCCCACTCGACGCGGAACTCCTCGCGCGACACCGGCACGGTCACCTGGACGTCCTCGGTGACCACGTACTTCCGGAGCCGCGCCCGCCCGGTGGGGTGGTTCTCGGTGTGGACGCGGAGCTGCTCCTCCGAGCGGGTCATCGCGTCGTCCGGAGCCCGCTCGCGGTCCGGCTCCGGCGCTGGTGCAGGCGGTGGTGCTGGCGCCGGTGTCGGCGCGACCTCGGGGGTGACGGCGTAGAACGTGCGCAGGGCCCGCTCCTGGCCGGGGGAGAGCCCTCCGTTCTGCCCCGCCGGCTCGACCGGCGGCGCGCCCTTCACCCGGGCCTTGTCGAGCGGCAGCACCAGCGCCCCGTCCCGGGTGGTCGCGCCCGTCAGCGGGACGACGCTCGGTGACCGGCTCAGCAGTCCGGTGTGGATCGCGACGAACGACGGGGCTCCCGAGCGGGCGTCCAGGTAGACACGCTCGATGGAGCCGATCCGGGTCCCGTGGCGATCGAGCACGTCCCGGTCGAGCAGCTCGCCCGCTTTCCATTCTTCCGGCACCGGATGCCCCCTTGGCGACGACGATGAGTAACGGGTAGCCGGTGTTCGCGTGAGGGAAACCGTCCGGCGAGGGCTCGCGGCCCTGCGTCGATTGTGTTCGACGGCGCCGGAGCGCGACGGCGGGCCACACGATCCACGGGTTTTGCAGGGCAGATCCCGGTAACCCGACCGTCACGGGCAGTGGCCTCCGGTCCTCTTTAGACGGAAAGAAACTATTTTCGATCGTTTAGAGCCCGTTGTCGCCCGGCTATCCCTGCGGCGCATCGCCGATACGACAACCCATCCGGAGCCGAGAGGAGAGCACACGATGGTGACTCAGGAGCAGATCCCGTCGCTGATCGACTCGACCGCGTACGACCCCTCGGGCGACAAGATCGGCGCGATCAAGCAGGTCTACCTGGACGACCGCACCGACCAGCCGCAGTTCGCCACCGTCCACACCGGCCTGTTCGGGCTGCGGGAGACGTTCGTGCCGCTGGACGGCGCGGAGCTCCGCGGTGACCGGCTCGTCGTCCCGGTCGACAAGTCCCAGGTGAAGGACGCCCCGCGCATCGACCCGGACGGCAGCGAGGGCGCGCTGACGCCGACCCAGGTCGCCGAGCTCTACCGGCACTACCACCTGCCCACGACCCCGAGCGGCACCCGCGACACGTACGCCGCGGACGTCGATCGGGACACCGACCGGGACCGGGACCACGGTGGCCGGCGGTCCGAGCACGGAACCGGCCGCACCGACGACGCGATGACGCGATCCGAGGAGCGGCTGCACGTCGGCACCGAGACGCACGAAGCCGGCCAGGTGCGGCTGCGCAAGCACGTCGTGACCGAGAACGTCCAGAAGACGGTGCCGGTCTCGCACGAGCGCGTCCGGGTCGAGCGGGAGCCGATCTCCGAGGCCAACCGCGAGCAGGCGTTCTCCGGCCCGGCGATCTCCGAGGCTGAGCACGAGGTGACGCTGCACGCCGAGAAGCCGGTCGTGGAGAAGGAAGCCGTGCCGGTCGAGCGGGTCCGCCTCGGGACGGAGACCGTCACCGAGGAGCAGACCGTCGGCGGTCAGGTCCGGAAGGAGCGGATCGACACCGACGAGCGCTGACCGGGAGCCAGCCGCATATTGCTGTTTCGGAGCACCCGAAACAGCAATATGCGGCGCCCGCCGCTGAGCGGCTCAGGCGAACTGCCACCCGATCAGGTTCCACTGCCAGCAGAACCACGTCAGCGCACCGATCCCCACCAGCAGCACGACCTGGTGCACCCGGGACAGCACACCCGCGCCACGCCACCCGACGACCGTGCACCCCACCGCCCCGGCTGCCAGCGCGAACGCCACCAGCGGCAGGCAGAACAGCAGCCGGAAGCTCAGCGGCGCGCCGTACAGATAAGCGCTGGTGTCGCCGAACAGGGAGGCGGCCAACCCGATCAGGAACGCCAACCCGAGCAGCGCCGCCGATGCCGCCAGCCCGCGCGACACCCGCCACGTCCGCCGCGTTCCTGGACGTGCGGCTCGGCGCCGTGCCAGCCGGTAACCGCCCACGATCGGCACCACCAGCGCACTCAGCGCCGCCACCGCGAACACCAGCAGCACCCCGAGGTTGAACGGCAACGTCTGCGTCCGGCCCAAGAGCTCGAACGTGGGCCCGTCGGTGCCGACATAACGCACCCCGTCCGAGCCGGACACCGCCACCAGATGATCGTCCTCGTTGCGGTACGAACCGTCGCCGGACGGTGTCCACGTCTTGTTCCGGAAGCGCAGGGTGCCGTCGGACTCCACCCGCAGACGCGCCGGACCGAGCAGCGTGAGCAGTTTCTCGACGCCGGAGGCGTTGCGCCGGGTCGGCGCGTAGAAGCCGGCCTGCGGCGGCTCCGCCCGGGGACCCGACGTCGACGGCCCGGCCGAACCCGGCGCGAACCGGTCCAGGAAACCCTCGACGACCTCACCGAGCACCTCGAACCCCGCGCTGGAGTTCAGTGAGAAGAACACGGCGACCCGGCAGTCGGGGACCAGCAGCAACGCGCTGCCGAACCCCTCCCAGCTGCCGTCGTGCATGAGCACGCGGTGCCCGTTGACCGTGCGGTCGATGAACCCGTGTGCGTAGCCGCCGAGCCGCGGGTCGGCCGAGAACGAGCGGGTGTGCATCGTCGCGGTCGTGGCCGGCGAGAGGATTCCCCGGCCCTGGTTGAGGTGGGCGATCGCGAACCGTGCCATGTCCGATGCGGTCGCGCTGATCGCTCCGTCCGGCGTGAGCTGGTCGAACGTGAACGGCACGACGTCGCCGTCGTCGCCGTAGCTGCGCGCGAGCTTCAGCCCGCGAGGCACCGGCTCGGACGCGGTCGTGTGCGCCATCGCGAGCGGCGTGAGAATGTGCCGCTGGATGTACCGGTCGTACGGCTCGCCGCTGACCAGCGTCACCAGGTACCCGGCCAGCGCCGCGCCGTAGTTGGAGTACGCGGAGACCACGCCGGGCGGCCGGATCCGGGCCGGCACGTTGTCGGCCAGGTACTCACCGAGCGGGACGACGTCCTCGGCGGTGCGGGCGCCGGTGCCGATGATCCGGTCCTCGAACCCCGCCGTGTGGTTGAGCAGGTCACGCAGCCGGACCGGTTCCGGGTAGGTCCGCGGGATCCGGAACGTCTTCAGGTACGTGTTCACGTCCGCGTCCAGGTCGAGGCGGCCCGCCTCGACCTGCTGCATCACCGCGGTCGCGGTGAACAGCTTGGTGATCGACGCGATGCGAACGAGAGACTCGTCGGCGGACATCGGGACGCCCCCCGCGACGTCCGATTCTCCGTAGCCCCGCGTGAACACGGTCTGGGTGCCGGACACCACCGAGACGACCGCGCCCGGCACGTCGTCGCGTGCGAGTTTCCCCGGCACCGTGCGGTTGAAGTAGTCCGCAGCCGAGGCCGCGGTCGCCGGGACGCAGCTCGGCGGCGCCGCTGCGGCCGGCCGGGCGACCGCCAGGACGCCCAGGGCCAGAAAGGCGGCGAGCAACAGTCGGCCAATCCTGGAAAACACGCGCTCTCCTTCTCCGAGGGCAGGTACGGGCTCAGCGTCGCGGCGGGGCGGCACCGGCCACATCGGCGCGGGGGCGGCGGCCGTCTCCGCGGAAAGTCGGAGCCGATCGCCGACCGAAGTGGCATGAGTTCGGCACCCGCGCCTGCCTAGGCTGCGGTCATGTCTCGGTGGCGCGGTGATCGACGGGTGGCGGACGGCCTGCTCGTGCTGGGCTGCCTGTTCCTGACCGCGCTCGCGGTGAAGACCCCGTGGTCGGCGCTGCCGCTGCCGGTGATCGCGGTGGCCGGCGTCGCCGCGAGCGTCGCCCTGTGGTGGCGTCGCCGCCTGCCGCACGTCGCGGCGGCGGCCGGTGCGGTCGGGTACGCGCTGTCCGGGAACATCGGCCCGCTGCTGACCGGCCTCTACGCGGCCGGCGCCTACGCGCCGCGCAGGCACGTCGGGTGGCTCGCGCTGGTGGGCTGGGCCGGTGCGGCCGGCTGGTTCTGGATCGACGTCGGGCGTCTCACGCTGTCGGACGCGGTGTACGCGGCGATCGGCGTGGCGGTTCCGGTCGGGGTCGGCATTCACGTCGCCACGCGCCGCGTGCTGCAGGAGGCCTGGCGCGAACGAGCCGAGCGAGCGGACGCCGAGCGGGCGCTGCGGGACGAGCAGGCGCGCGCCGCCGAACGCACCCGGATCGCCCGCGAGATGCACGACGTCCTGGCGCACAAGGTCTCGCTGATCGCACTGCACGCCGGAGCGTTGGAGCTGACCGCCGACGGGGGCGCGGATCGCGTCCGCGAAGGGGCCGGGGTCATCCGCACGACCGCGCGGGAGGCGCTGCACGAGCTGCGAACCGTGCTGGAGGTCCTGCACGCGGACGCCGAGCCGTTCACCGACCTGGGGTCGCTGGTGGCGGATGCCGCCCGCGCCGGTCAGCACGTGATGCTGGACGATACGGCGGGTGTGTTACCCGCGCCGTCGGCGCGGGTGGTCCACCGCGTCGTGCAGGAGGGGCTCACGAACGCGCGCAAGCACGCGCCGGGTGCGGTGGTCACGGTGACCGTGCGGCGGGACGAAGAGGGAGTGCGGGTGACGGTCGCGAACCCGGCGTCGAACGGGGCGCCGCTGGACCTACCGGGGTCCGGCTCCGGCCTGGTCGGGCTCCGCGAGCGTGTCCGGCTGGTCGGCGGGGCGCTGGACGCCGAACCGGTGGACGGCGGGTGGGAGTTGCGGGCGATCGTGCCGTGGCTCGACCTGCCCGCCGAGGCGGACGCCCGGTGATCTCCGTCCTGCTCGTCGACGACGAGGCCCTGGTGCGCGCCGGGTTACGCCTGATCCTGGAGACCGCCGACGACGTCACGGTGGTCGGGGATGCCGAGGACGGCCGGGCCGCGATCGAGGCGGTCGGCCGGCACCGGCCCGACGTGGTGCTGATGGACGTCCGGATGCCGCGGATGGACGGGGTGACCGCCACGACGGAACTCCGGGCACGCGCCCATCCGCCCGCGGTCGTCGTGCTGACCACGTTCAACGCCGACGACGACGTGTTCCGCGCGCTGGCGGCGGGCGCCAACGGTTTCCTGCTGAAGGACACACCGCCGACCGAGCTGCTGCGGGCGGTGCGGCTCGCCGCCGCCGGGGAGTCGATGCTCTCGCCGAGCGTGACCCGCCAGGTGATCACCCGGGTCGCCGCGGAGGACCGCACGCGCCCCCGGCGGGAGGCGCTGGCGCGGCTCGAGGAGCTGACCGAGCGCGAGCGGGAGGTGCTGGTCGAGATCGGACGCGGCTATCCGAACGCGGAGATCGCCGGTCGCCTCCACATGAGCGAGGCGACCGTGAAGAGCCACGTCTCGCACCTGTTCGAGAAGCTCGCCGCGACCAACCGTGTGCAGCTCGCCCTCGCCGCTTTCCGCGCCGGGCTCGTCGACTGACGTCGATCAGGTCAGGCGCGCCGGCGGATGATCCACTCGGCGACCGCGATGTTGATCACCCATCCCAGGGTCGTCAGCACGGTCTTGCTCGGAACGTCGAGCGGGCCCACCAGGATCATCCAGGGCGCCTGCGTGAACGCCTGGGTGCCCGCCGCCATGCCGATCGCATAACCGCGGATCATCCAGCGCCGGTGGATCGCGACCCGCCGCTGCAGGATCGCCCGGACGCCGAGCACGAGGAACGCGGTCATCGCGGCGCCGACCAGCACGCGGATGACGGCCAGCGCGTCCCCGTCGGTCTCCGCGCGGCCGGAGAACAGCGTGATCCAGACGCCGGAGAGGGCCGCGACGATGCCGCTCGGGGCGACCACCCGGCCGGACCAGCGGTGCCAGCGGAACCGCCGTAACCGGGGCGCGAACTGGAACGCGCCGAGGACCGCGAACACGGTCACGCTGACGATGTGGACGACGATCGGCACCGGCGCGGCGACGAACCGGGCGTTCTCCGGGGTGACCTCGGGGCCACCGGCCAGCTCGGTCAGCCGGAACGCGCCCGCCACGACCGGGACGAACGCCAGCAGGAGCAGCGCGACGGGAACGAGCAGGCCGGAGGAGCGGCGGGTACGGGTGCGGGTGTCGAGCGTGGTCATGGCTTTGATCGTGACGAGATCCCGGCCGCGACTCATCGGAGCAGAGGCCGCAGTCGCCCCGGCCGGAAGACGCCGGATCGGACGTACTTTCGGCGCGCGGGCGGCGCCCCGCGGCCGCGGGGCGCCGGGGTCAGTGGGGCGTGACGCGGTGGGTGGCGTACGCCCACATCGCGACCTCGACCCGGTTCCGGGCGCCGAGTTTCGCCATCAGGCTCGCGATGTGCGTCTTCACCGTGCTGAGCGTGATGTGCAGCTCCGCGCCGATCTCGTCGTTGGTCCGCCCCACTGCCAGCGCGGCCAGCACCTGCTCCTCCCGGTCGGTCAGTGGTTCGATCGGCTGGCGGGGCGGCGGCCCGGGCTCGGCGTCCGCAAAGGCACGGAGCAGCCGAACGGTGACGTTCGGAGCGATCAACGCGTCGCCGCTCGCGGCGGCGTGGACGGCCTGCCGGAGCAGCGCCGGACCGGCGTCCTTGAGCAGGAACCCGCGGGCGCCCGCCCGCAGCGCGGCGTAGACGTATTCGTCCAGGTCGAACGTCGTGATGACGACGACCGCCATCGGGTCGGCGACACCCGGACCGGCCAGTTCGCGGGTGGCCTCGATCCCGTCGAGGTCCGGCATCCGGACGTCGAGCAGGCAGACGTCGGGCCGGAGCCGCCTGGCGAGCTCGACGGCGCGCCGTCCGTCTGCGGCTTCGCCGATCACCTCGACGCCCGGCTGAGCGTTGAGGATCATTCGCAGCCCGGTTCGGACGATCTCCTGGTCGTCGGCGAGGACGACCCGCACCGTCACGTCGCCGCCCGGGGAAGGACGACGTCCACGGTCCAGCCGCGGTCGGGCGCGGGTCCGGCGGCGCAGTGCCCACCGAGCAGGTCCGCGCGCTCGATCATGCCGAGAATGCCGTAGCCGGGCGCGTGCGGTGACCCGGGCTCACCGTCGTCGCTGACCCGGAGCTGCACGGTGTCGCCGTCGGCAACCACCCGCACGTCGATCCGCGTCGCGTGCCGCGCGTGGCGCCGGGCGTTGGTGACCGATTCCTGCCCGAGGCGGTAGATCGCGCTGTCGATCGGTGGGGGCAGGTGCTCCAGGTCGCCGACGAGTCGGACGTCGACGTGCGGGCCACCAGCGGTGTCCCCGGCGAGCCGCGCGAGGTCGGCGGCGCGTGGCGCCGGAAGCCGCTCCACCGCCTCGTCGGACCGCAGCACGCGCACGATCGAGCGCATCTCGGCGAGGGTCCGGGACGCTTCGGCCTCGATGACGCGCAACGCGTCGACCGCGGCGCCGGGCTCGGTCTCGGCGACCGCGATGCCCGCCTGCGCGCGGATCGCCATCGCCGAGACGTGATGGGCCACGGTGTCGTGCAGGTCGCGGGCGAGGCGCTCCCGCTCGACGAGCTTCACCTGGTCGAGTTCACGGGCGCGCGCGTTCGCCCGGTACCGGATCGCTGTCCCGGTCGCGGCGGTGGCCACCAGAACGGCGAGGCCGCCCGCGGCGTCCCCCGGCGTGAGGTCGACGAGCAGCCCGGTGCCGACCTTCGCGAGCAGGACGCCGGAGCCGATCACGATCTCCCGGCCGGACCCCCAGCGGAACAGCCCGTACGGCAGCAGGAGCAGGTAGATCATCGACGCCAGCCGCGGCTCGGCACCGATCACGGGGGCCGCGACCCCGGTGACACCGAACGCGACGACGACGGCGAGCAGTGGCCGGCTGCGCCGCCAGAGCAGCGTCGGAAGCAGCCCCAACCCGACCACGATCGTCACGGCCCGCCCGGGGAGATCCGGCCTGAGCAGGCCTTCCAGCAGCACGAACAGCGCCAGGACGGCCAGCAGCGCGCGGTCCCGCCGGACCGGTGCCGGAGGCTGCGGGGGAGGCGGCTCGTCCCAGAGCAACCGGAGCAGGCGATTCACGGCGTGATCGTACGGGCCGGTCGGGCGAGCGCGGATCGGCCGGAAGGACGCCGGGTTTTCGGTGGAGGCTTTACCGGTATAGCGCGGCCGTGCTATACCGGTAAAGCACAGGGCTTTACCGGTATAGAGGAGATGTTAACCATGGAGTTCCCCGCCGCTTACCTGATCGCCCGCAACGCCGACGCGCACCGGATGGCCGGGGCTCGCCTCGACGCACCGGCCGCCGGCCACCGGCCGTCCGTGTTCGGACGCCTCAAGACCGCACTGACCGGCATTCCGGCCGGGCGCTCGGTTCGGAAGCGCGCACCGCGGCGTGCCCGCCGGGCGGCCGAGGCCGGCGGCTGCGCACCGGCCTGACCCCGGGCTGAGACCGATGTTGCGCCCACCGGACGACCACGAGCCCGCCCTCATGGCGGTCCCTGAGGGCGGGTTCGTGGTTCCCCCTCGCGCTGTGCTCGCTCCGCCGCGGGCCGTGCCGCACCACACGCCGTCGCCGCCGGATACGGTGGGGCAGCGGAAGGCGGTGGCAGGCATGGGGCGGGTGACCTTGCAGACGATCGCTGACCGGGTCGGGGTGAGCCGGATGACCGTCTCCAACGCGTTCTCCCGCCCGAACCAGCTGTCGCCGATGCTGCGCGAGCGGATCCTGGCCGCCGCGTCGGAACTCGGTTACGTGGGGCCCGACCCGTCCGCTCGCGCGCTCGCCAAGGGCACGACCGGTGCGGTCGGCTTCCTGCTCACCGAGTCGCTCGGGTTCGCGTTCACCGACCAGGTGTCGACCCAGTTGCTCGGTGCGATCGCCGAGGAGCTGAAGCCGACCGGGCTGGCGCTGACGCTGCTGAGCGCGTTCGACACCGGCGACATCGTCCCGGCGCGCGACGTCGCGATGGACGGTGTGCTGGTCTACTCGTGCGACCCGGGAACCGCCGCGCTCGACTGGCTGCAGCGGCGTCGGCTGCCGATGGTCTTCATCGACCAGGACCCGATCGACGACGTCCCGAGCGTCAACGTCGCGGACCGGGACGGTGCGCGGGCCGCCGCCCAGCACCTGATCGACCTGGGGCACCGCCGGATCGGCCTGGCGCTGGCCGGGGTCCGGGGCCCGCAGGGGGTCATCCGCGACCTCGCCGAGGTCGAGGGCCGTGACGTCTCCGGGTACGCGTCCCGCGAGCGCCTGGCCGGGTGGATGGAGGCGTTCGACGCGGCGGGCGTGCAGCCGCTGATGGTGCGGCAGCTCGACGACACGATCGATCACGCCAGCAAGTCCGCGCGGTTGCTGCTGGAGCGGGACGATCCGCCGACCGCGATCCTCTGCTTCTCCGACGTCATCGCGTTCGGCATCATCCGCACCGCGAACGACCTCGGGCTTCGCGTCCCCCAGGATCTGTCGGTCGTCGGGTTCGACGACCATCCGCTGGCCGGGACGTTCCGGCCGACGCTGACGACCGTCCGGCAGGACGTGCCGAAAAAGGGCCAGATCGCGGCCGAGATGCTCACGGCGGCGCTCGGCCGGGCGCCGGCGGGTGCGGAGGCGTTCGCACGCCATGTGCTGTTGCCGACCGAGCTGATCGTCCGGGACAGCACCGCCCCGCCACGCGCCTGACCTAGAGCGCGAGCATCGCCGCCGCGACCTCGTCGGCGGCCGCGCCGGGGATCGCGGTCGCCGCCTGTTCGAGCACCAGCAGCCGCGCTCCGGGGATCTCCCGGGCGAGCGCTTCGGCGTTGCCGACCGGGAAGAACGGATCGCGGCGGCCGTGCACCACCAGCGCCGGGATCGTGAGCTCGGGCAGGCGCCCGCGCCAGCGCGGCGTGCAGTCGAGCTTGCTGAACACCATGCCCAGCTGGTTCGCCATCTGCACCGCGGGTTCCGTGCTCGGCGTGCGATCCCAGATGCGCTCGGCGGTGGTGCGCGCGGCGGCCGGGTCGTCACCGAGGATCTCCGCGCCGGCGGCGGCGAACTCCGCCACCGCGGCGCGGTCGGACCAGTCGGGCATCGGATGCGAGAACAGCTGCTGCATCGTCGCCGCGTCGTGGTCGGGCAGGTCGTCGTCGGCCGGGCCCGGTGCGACCGGCCGCGTTCCGACCAGCGTGAGCGCCGAGAACGCGTCCGGGTGGTCGAGCGCGGCGACCTGGGCGACCATCCCGCCCACGCCGATGCCGGCCAGGTGCGCCGGCCGGTCGTCGAGCTGACGGGCGAGCGTCGCGGCGTCGGCGGCGAGATCGCGCAGCGTGTACGCCGGAGCGTCCGGATCGACGGTGGTCGACGCGCCGGAATCGCGCAGGTCGTACCGCACGACGTGGCGTCCACCGCGCGCGAGCGCCTCGCAGAGCGTGTCGGGCCAGGAGAGCATCGTCGTGCCGCCCGCGAGCAGGACGAGCGGCGCCACGGCGTCGCCGAAGTGCTCGACGCCGAGCGTCGCCACCGTCGCGGGGCTCATGCGGACGCGAGGAGCTCGTCGATCTGACCGACGGCCTGTGCCATGCCCTCGGCCATGCCCATCGCGAGTACCTTCTCCAGCTCCTCCGTGGACCCGAAGCGGTTCGTGATCGTCATCCGCGTCCCGGTCGGGATCTCCGCGATGTCGACGCGGGCGGACGTCGTCGGCAGGTCCGGGTTCGGGTTGCCCTGCTCGTCGGCGAAACCGTCCTCGAACTCGAGCGTGTGCGGCTCGTCCAGCGTGACGAAGCGCCACCAGCCGTTCGCGCGGTCACCCTCGGGGCCGGTCATGTGGTACTTCGCCACGCCGCCGACCGTGAAGTCGTGCTCGCGGAACGTCGACGGCCAGGTCGGCGGCCCCCACCAGCGCTCCAGCAGGCGCGGGTCCGCCCAGAGCTGCCAGACGGCCTTCGGCGGCGCCGGGAACTCGGCGACGACGGTCAGCGTGCCGGCGTCGAGGTCGGGCGTCGTGTTGATCACGGTCATGGCGAGTCCTCCCGGGACTGTTCGATCAGTAGGTCGTGCATGCGGTCGATCCGACCGCGCCAGATGTCCTCGTATTGCCGGAGCAGCTCGCGGACGCGCCGAATCGTGTCGATGTCGCCTCGCACCAGTTGCTCCCTTCCGCGGCGTTGCTTGGTGACCAGCCCGGCCCGCTCCAGAACCGCGACGTGCTTCTGCACGGCGGCGAAGCTCATGTCGTACTGCCGGGCGAGCGTGGAGACCGACGCTTCCTGCCGCAGCACCCGGGTGACGATGTCACGCCGCGTCGCGTCGGCCAGCGCGGCGAACACCCGGTCGGCGTTCGCCTGATCTACAACCATGTGGTTGTACGTTAGTGCGGTGGGCAGCTCGACGCAAGACTGGGACGCATGGACGAACTACTTTCGGCTACCGCCGCTCTCGCGTCGGAGTACCTCGCCGGTGCGGGGGCGCGTCCGGTCGCGCGGCCGGTGACGCTGGGGGAGATGGTCGCGGCGATCGACTCCACGCTGCCGGACGAGGGTGTCGACCCGCTGGACGTCGTGCGGGACCTCGCGCGGAACGTCGATCCGGGGCTGGTGCTGACCAACGGCGGCCGGTACTTCGGCTTTGTCGAGGGTGGCGTGCTGCCCGCCGCGCTGGCCGCGGACTGGCTCGCGTCCACCTGGGACCAGAACCCCGGCTTCTTCGCGCTGTCGCCGGCCGCCGCCGCGGTCGAGGAGATCTGCCGTGGCTGGCTGTGCGACCTGCTGGGGCTGCCGGACACCTGGTCGGCGGGGTTCACGACCGGCGCCCAGCTGGCCAATTTCGCCGGCCTCGCGGCGGCCAGGCACCACGTGCTCACCGAGGCCGGGTGGGATCTGGAGAAGCGCGGGCTGTTCGGCGCCCCGCCGGTGACCGTCGTCGTCGGACGTGAACGGCACGCGACGATCGACCGCGCGCTGCGCTTCCTCGGCATCGGCTCGGACCAGCTCGCGGTGGTGGACGTCGACGACCAGGGCCGGATGCGCGCCGACGGCCTGCGCCTGGGCGGCGGCCCGACGATCGTCTGCGCGCAGGCGGGCAACGTGAACACCGGTGCGGTCGATCCGCTCGCCTCCATCTGCGAGCAGGCGCACGCCGCAGGCGCCTGGGTCCACGTCGACGGCGCGTTCGGGGCCTGGGCGGCCGCGTCACCCGCTCTTCGCCACCTCACCGACGGACTGGAGCAGGCCGACTCGCTCGCCACCGACGGTCACAAGTGGCTGAACGTCCCCTACGACTGTGGGGTCGTGCTCTGCGCGCGCCCGGACGCACATCGCGCGGCGATGCGGCTGTCCGCCGACTACCTCGTCCGCGACGGCGAGCGCCACGGCTCGGATTGGACCCCGGAGAGTTCCCGGCGGGCACGCGCTTTCGCGGTGTACGCCGCACTCCGCAGCCTCGGGCGCCGGGGAGTGGCCCGTCTCGTCGAAACGTCGTGCGCGCAGGCGCGTCGTATTGCCGAAAGGCTCCCTGACCACATCGAAGTGCTCAACACCGTCACGCTGAACCAGGTGCTGGTGCGGATCGGAAACGATGACGAGCGCACCCGGCGCGCCGCCGCGGCGATCCAGCGCGGGGGCGCCACCTGGCTCGGGACGACGACCTGGCAGGGCTGGGTGGCGATCCGGATCAGCGTCTCCGACCACGCCACCGACGACGCTGCCCTGGAGACACTCGTGCAGGCCCTGGCGGAGAACTGAGGCGGATCGTCGTGCTCGATGAACCGTCGGCCCTGTGAGGTGACTGAACCGTTCTCCCCGCCATGGTGGGGAGAACGGTTCAGTCATGGCGCGGGGATTACCGCACATCCACCGGCGTGAGCGGCGTGCCCGCCGCCTCGATCGCGCGGGCGGCGGCGAGCGCCACGTGGTCCTGGTGCAGCGCCGCAATCACCTGGACGCCCTGCGGCGCGCCGTCGGTCACCCCGGTGGGCACGGCCACCGCGGGCAGCCCGAGGAAGTTCGCGGTCACCAGCAGACGGTGGGACCGCCACTGCGCGGTGACCGCCTCCGGGCCGCTCAGGTCGTACCCGATCAGCGGCATCCGCTCGGTGACCACCGGACCCAGCACCACCGGGTACCGGCTCTGGAACGCCCGCCACGCCGCCGCGATCGCGAACCGCTCCGCCCACGCCGCCTGGTACGCCGCCGAGGTGTCCAGCAACTCGACCCCGGCGACGTTGTCCCGGAAGTACCGCACGGTGCCGTCGGAGAGCGGACCGGGGAAGGCGCCCGGCGTGAGCAGCGCGGGGGCCATCTCGGTCGCCGAGAGCTGACGCCAGAGCGTCGCGGCCCGGTCGACCTGCGGCGGCTCGACCTCCTCGACGTCCCAGCCCGCGGCGACCAGCGCGTCGGCGGCTCGCCGGACGGCGTCCGCGACCTGGGGTTCGACACCCCAGCCGACGGGATCCACCGTGACCGCGGCCCGCCGCGGCCCGGCGTAGGACGAAGGATGCGGAACCGTGACGCTCAGCGGATCCCGGTCGTCCGCACCGTGCAGCACCGCGAACAGCGCGTCGAGGTCGTCGACCGACCGCGCCAGCGGCCCGTTCACCGCGAACGCCTGCAGCGACAGCGACACCGGCCCGCCGTCAGCCTCTCGGCTGGGGGCAGTGACCCGGCCCGCGGACGGCCGCAGTGCGACGATGCCGGCAGCGTGGGCGGGCAGTCGCAGCGAACCGCCGTAGTCGTTGCCGAGTCCGGCGGCGACCATGCCGGTCGCCACCGCGACCGCGTCCCCGCCGCTGGAGCCGCCGGGAACCCGTTCCCGATCCCAGGGGTTGAGCGTGCGTCCGAACAGGTCGTTGTCGGTGTCCCAGCGCAGCCCGACGTCCGGCATGTTGCCGCGCGCCACCGGGATCGCACCGGCGTCGAGCACGCGCTGGACGAACGTGGCGTTCGAGCGGGGCACGAGGTCGGCGAAGAACGGCAGGCCGGACGTCGTCGCCGACCAGGTGAGGTCGATGTTCTCCTTCACCGAGATCGGCACGCCCGCGAGGGGGCCGGGGTCCTCGCCGGCCGCGATCCGGGTGTCGAGTTCGGCTGCGGCCGCCCGGGCACGGTCGGCGAGCACGACCGTGACCGCGTTGACGTCGGGGTTCACCTGCGCGATCCGGGCCAGGTGCGCGTCTACGACCGCGGTGGCGGTGAGCGTTCCGGCGCGGACGGCGTCCGCGATCTGAACGGCGGTCAGCTGGGTGATTTCCATGTGATTCCTAGCTTCCGGGGAGGACCGTGCAACGCAGACGGACGCCGTCCGGGCCGCCGAGTCGTACGCACTGCCGGTTCGGGACGGTGGTGGCGGCGAGCCAGCGATGCTCGCCCGTGCCGGGCGCGGGCACGAACTCCGGTGCGTCGCTGCCGGCCAGCGTGAGCCGTAACGCGTGCCCGGCGGGGACGCGGTAGCCGGTGTGCCCGAGGTCGAGGACGACCGGGAACGCGCCGCCCGGTGCCAGGATCGTCTGCTGGCCCCGGGCGATCAGCCGCGCCGCGCCGTCGGGGGCGACGTCCAGGAGGCGGGCGAACAGATCCATCTCCGGGCCGTCCGAGCCGACGGTGGCGCTGAGCATGATCGGTCCGGCCAGGTCGAGCGGCTCGGTCAGGGCCGCGCCGGTGAAGACCAGGACGTCCGGGCGGTCGGCGGCGTCGCGCTCGTCGGGGTACTCGGAGAGGAACGCGAACGGGTTCCCGACCGGCGAACCGACCGGCGCCGCCGCGTCATGCACCCACTCCGCGACCTCAGCCGGCCCGCCCGCCCCGGCCACGGCGGCCACATCCGCTGCGCCCGCCGCGCCCGCCGCGCCCGCCGCGCCCGCCGCGCCCGCCGGCTCGGGCCGGGGCAGGGGCGTCAGCGCGCCGCCGGGGGCCGCACCGGCGGCGGCTGCGGCGCCGGACGCCACCCACGTCACCTCGACAGCCTCCGGCGGGGGCCACGCCGACGACACCCGCAGCGAAGCGTCACCGGAGTTCGCCAACTGCCACCGCACTGCCGGAATCTCACCCGGGCACCCGCGCAGGAACACGTCGAAGAATTCGACCGCCGGGCCGAGGTACCGGTCCAGCGACTCCAACGGCGTCGCGTCCCGGTCGAAGTGCGACGTGTTCTCGTGGTCGATCGCCTCCAGCAGCAGGTACTCGTTCCGCGCCCACCCCGGACGCCGGACGAGTTCCCGGTGGTCGGCCCACTGCCACGGCGCGCAGTTGTCCCACCAGCCGATCGTCATCAGCACCGGCACCGCGGGCGCGTCGAACGGGCTGCCCGCCGGGAACCGCCGCAGCGTCACCGGGTGCGGGAACCACAGGTCGTAGGACGCCGACCGGCTGCCCACCGCCGCGAAGAACTCCTCGACGGCCTCGGCGAGCGGACGCCGCGACCAGTCCAGCTCCCACTCCAGGATGTCCCGGTCGTGGAAGTACGAGAGCGGATAGAACCGGTGCACCGACATCTCGACGTCGTGCGTCCGGTCCCCGGGCGAGGGCACCGGTAGCTCGCCGAGCCGCGTCCCGGTGACCCGGGGGACCATCGCCCGCAGCGCCGGATGCGCCGTGGAGACCGCTGCCCACTGCGTGAAGCCGTAGTACGAGTCGCCCCACATGCCGACGACCCCGTCCGACCAGTCCTGCTGGACCACCCAGTCGATCGTGTCGTACCCGTCGTACGCCTCGTTGACGAACAGCAGCGTCTCGCCCTCGGAGCGGAACTTGCCCCGGACGTCCTGCACCACCATCCGATAGCCGCGCGCGGTGAAGTACGCCGCGACCTGCGGCATGAACGTGTACTCGCCGGTCTTGTCGTACGGCAGCCGGGTGACGATCGTCGGCCCCGCGCCCACGTCACCGGCCGGCAGGTAGACGTCGGTGGCGAGGCGGACGCCGTCCCGCATCCGCACCATGTACTGGGTCGCGTCCGGCGAGAGCGGTCCGGGCCCCGTGCGAACGATCTCCATCAACGCACCTCGAAGAACCGGATGCACACCTGGCCACGCTCACCACGCGCCAGCCCGACGAACACCGACTCGGCGAGCCACCGGTGCGCGGGCGCGTCGGTGCGGAAGACCGGGCTCGTGCGGTAGTAATACTCGGTCTCCGGCAGGTCCTCGCCCGCCTCGACCCGGGCATCCACCTCGGGCGTCGCCCGCCAGAAGCCGCGGTTGACGATGTCGATCACCGCGCCGTCGTCCGCCCGCAGCAGGTACCGCGCGTCCAACTCGGTGCACGCGCCGCGGGTGGTCGACCAGTCACCACCGCCGGGCAGCACCGTGCCGTTCAGCCGGGGCCCGGCCACCGTGCCGCCGGTGATCGGGGTGAACATCAGCACCTCGTCCGGCCCACGGCCCACGTGCAGCGATTCGGCCACGTCCACGCGTGCCTCGAAGGCGAACGCCAACTCGGGCTCGGGCAACATAGTGAGTACCTCGTTCATGAGAGCGGTATTGTTTATCAAAACGACAATCAAAGGGAGCGGACAGCATGGGGCGCCCGAGTCGCGCTGCCGAGCGGACCGAGCAGATCATGCAGGCCACCGGCCGGTGCCTGCGCACCTACGGCCTCGTCGGAACGACGCTCGAGCGAGTGGCCGAGGAGTCCGGGCTGAGCCGGAGCCACGTCCGCCACTACGTCGGCAACCGCGACGACCTGCTCCGCTCGTTCGCCACCTGGCTCTACACCGGTTACGAGGCCGAGTTCGTGCGCGCGGTCGCCGAGTCCGAGGCGCGGGACAAGCTTCCGCTGACCATGGACTACCTGTTCGGCCAGGGCATCATGCCGACCAGCGACGACGACACGATCATCCGTGAACTGGTCACCGCCGGTCTCACCGACACGAGCGTCCGCACGATCCTGCAGGGCAAGTACCAGGAGGCGGTGGACACGATCGGCGACGCGCTGGCCGCCGAGTACCCGACGGCCACCCCGGCGGCGTTGCGGTCGACCGCCTACGGGCTGTGGTGCCTCGCGCTGGGCAACTCGATGATCGGCGACCTCGGGCTGCCGGTCGCGAGCGGCGGCCTGGTGCGGACCGCCGCCGACGCGCTCCTCGACCAACTCGCGCTCAAAACGGCCGCCGTAGCAGGCTGACAGGGCGCGCCCGGCCGCGCCTCGGCGCCCGCTCGCGCCAGGCGTGCGCCCGCTCGCGCCGCGGAGCCGCTCAGCTCGCACGGTCGGCCCCGCGGCGCTGCGGCACCCAACCCGGCCGCGGAATCGAGCCGACCAGCCGCTGCGTGTACGCGTCCGCGGGCTGGTCGAGCACCCGCTCGACCGGCCCCGTCTCCACCACCCGCCCCCGCGACATCACGACGACGTCGTCGCACACGTGCCGGACCACCGACAGGTCGTGGGTGATGAACAGGTACGCGACGCCGGTGGCCGCCCTGGCGTCCGCGAGCAGGTTGAGGATCTGCGCCTGGATCGACACGTCGAGCGCCGCCACCGCCTCGTCCAGCACCAGCAGCCGCGGGGTCGCGGCCAGCGCCCGCGCGATCGCCACCCGCTGCCGCTGCCCGCCGGACAGCGCCCGCGGCAACGCCCCGCCGTGCTTGCGATCCAGCCCCACCAGGTCGAGCAACTCGTCGATCCGGGCGTTCCGCCCGACCCGGTCGAGGTCGGTGTGGTGCGCGAGCACCTCGGCCAGACACTGCGCGACCGTCTGCCGGCGGTCCAGCGACTGGTACGGGTCCTGAAAGACCATTTGGACGCAGGACGCGCGCCGCCGCCGGTCACGCAACGACGATCCGGCGACCGGCCGCCCGTCCAGCACGACCGTGCCCGCCGTCGCGGTGGCCAGACCCGCCACGATCCGCGCGCACGTCGTCTTACCGGACCCGGACTCACCCACGATCGCCAGCGACCCGCCGGCAGGCACCGTGAACGAGACGTCGTCCACCGCGACGAACTCCTCGTGCCGCAGGCCGGCGCGACTGCGGAACACCTTGCGCAGCCCCTGGACGTCGAGAATCGGCTCAGCCATGGACGACCTCCGCGGAAACCAGATGACAGGCGACCTCGCCGGTCCCGACCGCGCGGAACTCCGGCACGGCCACCCGGCAGACGTCCGCAACCGCCGGACAGCGATCCGCGAACACGCACGTCGGAGGCGCGTCGAACGCCGACTGCGGACGCCCGGGCACGGTCTCCAACCGGGCACCCGGCGGCACCGAGCCGGGCCGCGCCCGCAGCAGCGCCTGCGTATACGGGTGCCGCGCGTCCTCGTGGAGCCGGTCGGCGGGCAACACCTCGACGATCGTCCCGGCGTACATCACCGCGATCCGGTCGCACACCGCGGCGGCCAGCTCCAGGTCGTGCGAGATGAACAGCAGCCCGACCGAGCGCAGACGCCGCTGCTCGTCCAGGATCGCCACCACCTCCTCCTGGGTGGTCACGTCCAGGGCGGTGGTCGGCTCGTCGGCGAGGATCAACGCCGGTTCGGTGGCGAGCGCGGCCGCGATCACCACCCGCTGCAGCAGCCCGCCGGACAGCTCGTACGGATGCTGGCGCAGCCGCCGCTCGACCCGGTCGACGCCGATCTCGGCGAGGATCCGCCCGGCCTTCGCGTCCGCCGCCGCGCGGCTCAGCCCCTGCTCACGCAGGACCTCGCCGAGGAAGTCCCCGACCGTCCGCACCGGGTTGACCGTCGCCCGCGGGTCCTGAAAGACCATGGCGACGTCACGCGAGCGCAGCCTCCGCAGGCCACCGCTGTCCAAGCCACCGACCTCGACGCCGCCGACGTGGATCGCGCCGGTCGTCCGGGCACCCCGGGGCAGCAGCCGCAGCACCGACCGGGCGGTCATCGACTTGCCGGACCCCGACTCACCCACCAGCCCCAACGCTTCCCCCGGCGCCATCCGGAGCGACACGCCCCGGAGCACCGACCGGTGACCCGAAGGCCCGGGCAGGTCGACCCGGAGGTCCTCGATCCGCAGCAGATCCCCGCTCATCGGGCCCCTCCGAAGCGGGTGGCGAGCCGCTCGGCCACCACCGTGAACGACACCACGGTCACCACCACCGCGACCGCGGCGAAGATCGACTGCTGCGGGCTACCGGCCAGGATCGACGGCTGACCGTTCGCGATCATCAGGCCCCAGTCGGCGGCCGGTGGCTGCAGACCGAGACCGAGGAACGAGATCGACGCCAGGTCGAGCATCGCGTAGCCGAAACCGATCGCCGCCTGGACGAACAGCAGCGGCGCCAAGTTCGGGATCAGGTGCCGCACGCAGATGTGCCACCCCGAGAACCCCTGGACGCGGAGCGCCTCGATGTACGGCAGCGACCGCTCGCGCAGCGCCGCCGCCCGCATGACCCGCGCCACCAGCGGCACGAACGCGACCGACAGCGCGACGACCGGCGCCACGAACCCGGTGCCGAACACCGCGACGACCGTGATCGCCAGCACCAGGCCGGGGAACGCGAACAGGATGTCGAGGAGGCGGGACACCAGCGCGTCGAACCAGCCGCCGAACCACGCCGCCGAGACCGCGATCGCGGTTCCGGCGAACCCCGACGCCACCACCACGAGCAGCGGCCCGGCCAGGCTGGACCGCGACCCGACGATCAGCCGGGACAGCAGGTCGCGGCCCAGGTCGTCGGTGCCCAGTAGGTGCTCGGCAGAGTATGGCGCGAGCGCGTTGAGCGGGTCGATCGCGTTCGGGTCGTGCGGCGCCAGCCAGGGCGCGAACACGGCGACCAGCACGACCGCGACGCACAGCGTCCCCGCGATGCCGGAGGCCCAACCGAGCGACGCGAGCCGGTGCACAGGGCTCAGCCACGCACGGCGGGCCGGTGCCGGAGGCGCGGACGTCGGCTTGCCCGCGGGCAGGAGGTTGCGCTCGGGAGACACAGTCATGCGTTCGCTCCGGCACGGAGCAGACGCGGGTCGAGGACCGCGTTGAGCACGTCGACCAGCATGTTCACGACGACGAACGCGGCGACCAGTAGCAGCGAGAGCACCTGGACGACGATCAGGTCCTGCCGGGCGGCGCTCTGCACCAGCAGCGAGCCCAGACCGGGGACGCCGAACGCCTGCTCGGCGACGGCCGTCCCGGCGAACAGGCCCGCCACCGTGATGCCGGAGACCGCGAGCACCGGCGGGGCGGCGTTGCGCAGCACGTGGCGGCGCAGCACCGACCGGCGTCGCAGGCCACGGGCGGCGGCGGCCTCCACGTGGTCGGCCATCGCGGCGGCCCGGACCTCGGCCCGGGTGATCCGGGTGACGTAGGCCAGGTAGCTCAGGCTCAGCGCGATCGCCGGCAGCGTCAGGTGGTAGATCCGGTCGGCGAAGCCGGTCCCGGCCCCGTAGACCGGAAACCACCCGAGCTGCGTGGCGAAGACCCAGATCAGGACGATCGCCGCGACGAACGCGGGTGCGGCGATCAGCACGGTCGTCGCCCCGGTGATCAGCGCGTCGAGCTTCTTGCCGCTCAGCCCCGCCACGACACCGCCGGTGACGCCGATACCCAGGATCAGGATCGACGCGTACCCGACCAGCAGCACGGTGTTCAGCAGCCGCGCGCCGATCAGGCTCGTGACCGGCTCGCCGACCACGATCGACTCGCCCGGGTTGCCGGACAGCACACCCGACACCCAGTGCCAGTACTGGGCGAAGAACGGGTCGTCGAGGTGGTACTGCGCGCGGATCTGCGCCAGCGCCTCGGGGTCGGGCTGGTGGCCGCCGACCAGCAGGCTCGCCGCGTCGCCGGGCGCTGCGTAGAGCGCGGCGTAGATCACCAGGCTGGCGGCCACGACGGTCGCCACGACCCCGGCGAGCTTGCGCCCGACGAACAGGAGGAGTGCTCTCACGGTTTCGCCTTACCGACGAGTGCGGCCCACGGCGAGCTGATGTAGGCGAACGACGCCGGTGCGCCGGTGATCCGCTTGTTGAGGAACAGCCGGTTGTAGGACTCGGCGAGCGTGATCTGCAGCCGGGCCGGTGCGAACACCTCCTGGGCGGCGACGAAAGCCTCTGCCGACGTGGTGGGGTCGGTGGCCGACACCGCGGCCGTCAGGTTCTTCGTGACCGACGGGTCGCTGTAGTTCGTCCAGTTGAACAGGCCGCCCTTCAGAGCGAAGCCGGGCGCGTAGTAGAGCACGCCGGGAACCTCGACGTAGCCGGTCGTGGCGACCAGGTCGAACTGGGCGCGGGCGGCCGGGTCGTAGAACAGCCCGGAGAACTGGGTGGGCTGGAGCTGCTTGATCGTCAGCGTGAGCCCGAGCTTCTTCGCCGCGTCCTGGGCCAGCGTCGCGGTCTGCAGCAGCGACTGGTTGCCGGCCGGCACCGCGAGCGTGAGCGTCTTGCGGCTGGGCGCGGCCTCGGCCACCAGCTTCTTCGCCTTCTCCAGGTCGGCCTTGCTGGTGTCGGGCAGGGCCTCGTACCCGGCGTCGTAGACCGCTTTCGCCGGGCTGCCCGCCCACACCAGCGGCGGTGTGAACGTCTTGAGCGGGCGGCCGGTGCCCTTCAGCACGCTGGTCGCGAAGCTGTTCTTGTCGATCGCGAGGTCGAGCGCCTCCCGGATCCGCGGGTCCGCGGCCGGTCCCTGATCCGACGTCGCGCCGAGGCTGTACGTCTCGGTGCTCTCGCCGAAGTAGACGGTGCCGGCGTCGGACCGGCGCAGCGCGGCGAGGCCGCCGAGCGGCACCCCGTAGACGCCGTCCACCTCGCCGGAGAGCAGCGCGCTGGTCAGCGTGCTGTCGTCGCTGAGGAACACGAACTCGAACGTCGCGGCCTTGGCCTTGCGGTCCGCGTCCCAGTAGGTCGGGTTGCGCTTCAGCGTGATGCTCTGGCCGGTCTTCCAGCTCCCGACGGAGAACGGGCCGGTACACATGACGCCGGTGCTGGGTGTGCCGACCTTCGGGCCGGCCTTCGTCGTGAACGACTGCTGCATGATCATGCCGGGCACCCCGGCCATGTTGTTCACGAACTGGACGTCCGGCACGCGGAACCGGACCGTCACCTCGAGGGGGCCGGTCGCCTCGATCGACGCGACGTTGAAGAACACGTGCGCGGCGTAGGACGCGAGCTTCGGGTCCATGTTCCGCTTCAGGCTGTAGACGACGTCGTCGGCGGTCAGCGCCGCGCCGTCCCAGAACGTCACGCCGCTGCGCAGCGTGATGACGACGGTCGTGGCGTCTTTCTGGACGACCTCGGCGAGCCCCGGCGTCGTCGAGAAGTCGGGCTGCAGGCGCAGCAGGCTCTCGCAGAGGTTCGTGACGACGGAGTTCGCCGAGTAGTCGCCGGTCTTCGCCGGATCGAGCGAGCGTGGTTCGCCGTACGGTAATGCCCACGTCACGGAGTCGACGTCACCGACCGCAGCCGGCGTCGACTCGGTGAGCGTGAGCTTGCCGTCGGCGGCTCCGTCGCCGGTTGAGCCGCCTGAGTCGCAGGCGGTGAGCGCGAGGCTCACCGCGAGCACCGAGGTCACCGCCGGGAGGAGCCGCCGCAGCCTGGCTCCGGACGTCCTACGAGTCGCGTTCATGGGGGATCAGGCTGCCGTCCACCCGGGTTGATTGTCAATCATGGAAATTAACTATTTACCGTGCTCGGCGCTCCGGATTCCGTAGTCTGAGGTTGGTTCGGGGTGGATAAATAGTCAGGATGACCAGTTACTGATCTGCTTCCGGTAGTGCGTCGCGATCTCGTCGCTCGTCGTCAGCCAGGCGTCCGGCTGCGCGGCGAGGTAGGCCAGTGCCTCATCGAGGTACCTGGCCCGGAACGCCTGCCCGATCACGAACGGGTGCAGAGCGATCGCGAGCACCCGGCCGCTCGGGTTCGTCTCTTTCCGTAGCTGCTCGTACTGGTCTCGCACGATCCGCACGAACTCGGGGCCGGAGGTGCCCTGGTTCCCGAACAGCATCAGGTCGTTGAGCTCGACCGAGTACGGGACGCTGAGCAGACCCGGCACCGTGAGCTCGTACGGCTGGTCGTCGTTGGTCCAGTCGAGGAGGTAGTCCAGGCCGAGCTCGGCGAGCAGACGCGGGGTGTGGGCGGTCTCGGTGAGCCCCGGGCCCATCCAGCCGCGCGGACGTCGTCCGACCGCGTTCGCGATCGTGTCGACGACGTCGGTGAGGACGCGGCGCTCCTCGTCCGGTTCCAGGTTCGTGTGCAGCACGGAGTTCGTGCGGCCGTGCGCGAGCCAGGCCCAGTCCCGTTGCCGGCCGGCCTCGATGATCTGCGGATAGTGCGCCGCGACGTCGGAGTTCAGCAGGACGCTGGGCCGGACGCCGTGCCGGTCGAAACTCTCGATCGTGCGCCAGATCCCGACCCGGGCGCCGTAGTCGCGCCAGCCGTAGTTGAGCGCATCGGGCACCAGGTCGGCGGTGCCCGGCCAGATGCTGGTGGACGGGCGGTCGACGAGGAAGTGCTCGACGTTGAGGCCGATGTACACGGCGACGGTGGCTTTGTTGGGCCATTCGATCGAGGGGCGCTCGATGATCGGGCGGTAGGTGAAGGGAAGTGTCATGCCGGGACGGTAGAACCTGACATGGGTGTTAAGTTCAAGCGTGCGAATCGGTGAACTCGCCCGGCGGACCGGCGTCAGCGAACGGTCGCTGCGCTACTACGAGCAGCGCGGCCTGCTCGCCTCGGAACGCACGTCCGGTGGGCACCGCGACTACCCGGAACGCGCGGTCGATCGGGTGATCCGGATCCAGGAGCTGTTCGCCGCGGGCCTGCACAGCGCGAAGATCGCGAAGCTACTGCCGTGCATGCGCGACGCCGACGGCGGCCCGTCCGCGATCGCGACGCCGCAGCTCGTCACCGACCTGACGGCCGAGCGCGAGCGCATCGACCGGATGATCACCGAGCTGACGAACTCCCGGGCGGTGCTCGACGAGGTGATCGACGCGGCCGCGGACCCACGCCCGTAGGAGGGCTCGGCGCTCCGTCCTCTACGTCCGCCGACCGCGATCCGCAGCGTCGGCTCGACCAGCCGCGCCCGCACGGCCGCGATCGCGTCGGCGACCGCACCGGGTGGCAACTGCGCCAGCGCCCGATCCGCCGCATCGCGCACCTGCTCGTGCACGTCCGCTCCCTCAGTCGTCGAACACCACCCGGACCAGGCGCTGCTGATACGTCGCCTGCTGGTAGTAGCTGAGGTACTGGATCCGACCGTCGTCCTCGGCGTACTCCGGGTGCGCGAACGCGGCGTAGTTCGTGCCCGCGCCGGCATTGTCGGTCTCGGTCACCGCGAACGGACGCGACCACGGCCCGGCGGGCGAGGCACCCACCTGGGCGGTGAGCGTGTTGCTCAGCCGCGGTAAGAACACGTTGAGCCAGGCGTCCAACGCGGGAACGTGGATGATCGAGTTGCCCGCTGAGCCCGCCGACAGGTTCGTCACGGCGTCGTCCTGGTCGCTCGTCCACTCGGCGGCGCCGCTGTCGTCGCGTCCCGCGTAGAACTCCCAGCCGGACCGGTCGGCCAGGTCCTCGATCGGTGCGCGCGCCAGGTGACAGCGGTTGTCGCAGTCGCCGTACACGTACAGGTGCTCGTCGACGAGGACAGCGGCCGCCGTGTAGCCGGTCGCGTGCGGGAAGAACAGCGTCGGGTCCGGGCCGTCGACGCTCTGCAGGACCGACTCGTCACGCGCGGTCAGCCGCGTCACCCGCCGGGTGTCCATGTTGACCTCGGCGATGCCGGTGCCGAGGCCGTGGCCGAGCGGCCCCGAGCACTGCGAATCCGGCGGCCCCTGACGGCAGAGCTTGTGGTAGAGCACGAGCAGCCGGTGACGCTCCGGGTCGGCGACGATCGCGCCCGGCCACAGCCCGATCTGCGCACCGCAGTTCTTGTCGGCCTTAGGTGTGCAGCGCTCCTTCGCGTGCTTCGCGTCGAACGCCTTCTCCGAGGCGGTCAGCGGCAGCAGGTCGACGGGTTCCGCACCCTCCTTGCCGAAGACGTCGGTGGCGGTGATCGTGATCCCGTCGCTCGCCCGCAGGTCGGTGGTGGCCGCGCCGGTGCTGGAGATGAACTTCCACGGCTCGCGGACCACCGTGTCGCCGAACACCCAGATCGACCGGTCGCCGTAGCCGGCGCTCTGACCGTTGTCGCGCCCGTTCACCCGGGGGTGCTGGCGCAGCGGCCCGAGTTCCTTCACGCTCGCGAGGGCGGGGATCGGCGGTGGCCCGCCGTCGTTGTCGGGGTTGAGCGTGCGCCACATGACGACGGTGCCGACGAGGAAGCCGGCGACCAGCGCCGCGAGCACCGCGAGCATCCGGCGGGGGACCGGGTGGGGCACGGGCCGTCCTTCCTGTGGCGATTGCCGCGTAGATTACGCGACGCGCCGGGGCCGCCACCGGCAGACCTCCTTTCTCGTTAGTGTTTCGGGACAAATCTGCCCGCGGCAATTTTCGAGTGGAGCGTGACAATGCTGGATTCGGTCACCGAGGAAAGCCTGGCGAGAGAACTCGGATGGTACGTGATCGACAGTATCTGCCCCGAGGAGAAAGACTGGTTCGCGGAACTTTCGGACAGCTATTTCGCTGATCCGCGTTCTGCACTTTCTCCGCGGCGATCGACCGAGGATCTCGCGTTCGGTGGCGCGGATTTCGACACCTGGACGCCCGCTGCGCTCGCCGTGGGAGCGTATGTCGCCAATCTCCTCGGTACGTTGACCACCGATTCGCTCCGCGAGCAACTGCGGGCTCCGGTCGGCGATCTCGTCCGGAGAATGTTCCGCAGGCGAACCCGTCCGGAGGACGCGGTCGTTCTGAGCCCGGCCCAGATCACGACGGTCCACGACGCGGCCCTCCGGCACGGTCAGTCGGTGGGACTGTCGCACCCACAAGCCACGACGGTCGCCGACGCGATCGTCGGCGAGCTGTACCAGAGCGGCTGACGCGGTGGCTTCTCCTTCGCCGCGGTCCGGACGGGGCGGCGTCCGTCCGGCCGTGCTCGCGTATCCGGCGCCGACCTCTGGGCAGGCGGCGGTCTTGATCGCCGCGCTGCTCTGTGTAGGACTGTTCTGCGGCCAGTTGCTCCACAACGAGTGGTTCGGGGAACGCTACGTTGCCCGGACGCAGGCCTGCCTGCTCCGTGCGTTGGATCAGAGCGTTCTGGTCGACGGCGCCGGAATGATGCCGCGTTCGCAGTCGGCTTATTTCGATTGTGTCGCTCCCGCTGAACGTCTACTCGGCGCTTTCCGGATCGGTGGTGCGGCCGGTCTGGGTATCGCGAGCGTCGCCGGAATCTATGTACTACTGGCGTGGAAGCGCCGACGGCAACGGCTTTGCCCTACGGACCATCGCGCAGCGCCGGCGGTCACGCTGGTAACTCAGCTGGCGGCGAGACTCGGTGTTCGCCGCGTACCGCGCCTATTGATCAGCGCGCGCATTCGGGACCCCTTCTCCACGGGCACGCCCGGTCGCACTTACCTCGTGCTACCGGTGGGCCTGCTCACCGGCCTGCGCAAGCCGGGTTTCAATCCGGCGGCGCTCTGCCACGAGCTCGCACACGTTCGCCACCGCGACGTGGTGGTGAGCCATCTCGCGAAGTCGCTCGGCTGGATCGTGGCGCCGGTACTGCTGCTGTCGGTGCTGGGCGTCCTGCTCGGCGGCGAGCCCGGTCTCGCAACAAACATCACCGTCCGCGCCGTCCTCCTGATGCTGCTCGCCGTCCTGGTCGGCAGGAGCCTCCTGCGCGCGCGGGAATTCGACGCCGACCTGCGGGCGGCCTCGGTGTGCGGGCCGTCCCGCGTGGCCGAGGCGCTGCAGCGGAATTCTGGAAGCGCCGCGGAGCCGCGGCACCGTCTCGTGTCGAACCATCCGCGGGCGGCGGAGCGCGTCGCCGTGCTCTCCGAGCCCGGACGCTACGGGCAGTACTCGTTCCTCGCCGCACTGCCGGTGGCGTTCTTCGCGGCGTTGGCGGTCGACCCGGTGACCGCCACGGCGGTGTCACTTTTCATGGGGGTCCCGGTGCTCGGCGCGCTGAGTAACGCTGCGGGGGCCCTCGTGGTCGGACCGTTCATCGGCGCCACCCTGGGCCTCGGGCTGTGGCGACAGGCGCTGGTCGCGCGGACGACGTTCGGACCCGGAACGTCGGTGGGAGGAGCCTCCGCCGCCGCCGGAGTGTTCGTCGGCACGTTGCTCGGCAACCTGGTTTCGGTGGCCCAGACCGCCGTGACGTGGCCCGTTCTCGCGGACCGCCTGCCTGCCCTGGCGCTCTACGCGAGCGGGCTGGCCGGAGCCACGTTGCTCGCCGCCGGCGTGGCCGCGCTGTGGGCCGATGCCGCACCCCGGTTCCGGCGCGCACGGGCCTCGTGGACAACCGCTGTGGTGCTGGCCGGCGCGCTGTACATCGTCACGATCTGGCTCGGTGGCCGCGGACGGGTCGCGGGCACTCGGGGCTTCGACGCTGTCCTCACGTTCGCAGCGCACGATGTTCGGCTGTGGATCCCGCCGGCGCTGCTCCTCGGCGCGCTGGCGCTGGCGGCGCTCTGGGCGTCGGCGTGCTGGCGAACTCGTCCGTGGCCTTCCTGGGCGGTGGAGTCCGGGCAGCCCGCTGCGGGGGCCCCGACGCCGCTCACCCGGTTGCCTCTGATGATCCTGACCGGCTGCGCCAGCGGCGCGTTGGGCGGCCTGGCGCTGGTCGCCTACCGACTGCTCGCCGGACCGGCGGCACCCGGCGAGCAGCTGATTCGATTCCACCTGTTCCTCTGGGCCGCCGGCCTGTGCGGTGCGATCGCGGGGCTACTCCACGCCTTCGTCCGCGGTCCCGCCGGATTCGGTGAGGCGCTCATCGTCTGCGTCTTCGGTTCGACCACGGCCTGTCTGTGCATGATGGTCGGGATCCTCGGGCCGAACATCGGCATCGTGGAGCCGGGCCTGGCTCTGCACGGGATCGTGGTCGCGCTGGGAGCGGGTCTCGTCGGCCTAGCGGTGCTCGGACCGCTGCTCGTCGTCTCGCCGGCACAGTGGAGGAGCGTGCGAGCCCTGTCGGCGGAGCGGCCTGGCTAGGGCGCGCCGGTAGCACGACTGCCTCTCCGCCTGGATGTCCGGTAGGCGTATCGATCGTCCGTTCCGTTCGCTAGCGTCCCGGGGCATGTGGAGAGGCGCCGATCGGCTGCGCGTTGCAGCCGGGCGGTGGCTGCGGAGGACACCGGTGCCGGTGGCCGACGGTGCGGTCGCGCTGCTGGTGCTGGCGGCGCAGCTCGCCCCGTTCGTCTCCGACGAGCGACCGGGTGGTCCTCAATGGTCGTGGCTGATCTACCTGCCGGTGCTGGGTGTCTCGCTACCCGTGCTCTGGCTCCGCCGGGCACCGTTCGTCGTGCTGATGGTCACCGAGCTGGCCGCCGCGACGTACTCGTTCTTTCCGGACGGCCCGCGCCAGCCGGTCTGGTACGGGCCGCTGGTCGCGATGTTCGCGGTGGCCGCCTACGCCCGCCGCTGGCAGCGGATCACCGCGATCGTCGTCATCGCGTGCGGCGCCTCGATCCTCACCGGATCTCTCGACACCGCCGTGCGCGGAACCCTGCTGTGGACAACCGCCTACGCGCTCGGCCGCGCCTGGGCGGCTCGCCGCGCGCACGTGGACGCCCTGCAGGAGCGCGCCCTCCATTTGCAGCGGGAACGTGAGCTGGAAGCCGAACGGGAGCGTTCCCGCATCGCCCGCGACATGCACGACATCCTCGGTCACGCGGTCGCCGTCATGATCGCGCAGGCCGAAGCGGGCCCGGTGACGATCCGGCAGGGCCCCGAGCGGACCGAGGCCGCGTTCGACGCGATCGCCTCCGCCGGTCGCGACGCGATGGTGCAGCTGCGCGGGATTCTCGGCGTGCTCGACGAGGGCGCGCAGTCACGCACCCGTCCGCCGCAGGCGAGCCTTGCCGGCGTCCCGGAGCTGGTCGAGCGCGTGTCCCGCTCCGGCGGCGTGGCGGCGACCGTACGCGAGTCCGGCACCGGAGGAACGTTGACCGCCGAGGCGGAGGTCGCGGCGTACCGGATCGTCCAGGAGGCGTTGACGAACGTGGTCAAGCACGCGCGCGCGTCGACGGCCACGGTCAGCTTGGACTGGCGGGAGGGCGACCTGTTCCTCACCGTCACCGACGACGGGCAAGGCGACACCGGTGGCACCGGCGGCCGAGGGCTCGCCGGGATCACGCAGCGGGCCTCGGGGTGCGGCGGCTCGGCGCAAGCAGGTCCGACACCGCACGGACGGGGCTACACGGTGTCGGCGCGGTTACCCGGACGGGAGACGGAGATGACGCAGTGACGCTTCGGTTGGTGGTGGCCGACGACCAGGACCTGGTCCGCGGTGCGTTCGTGACGATTCTCGCCGCGGAGTCCGACATCGACGTGGTGGCCGAGGCCGCCGACGGGGCGGAAGCGGTCGAGGCGGTCCGCGCGCACCAGCCGGACGTGCTGCTGCTCGACGTCCGGATGCCCGGCATGGACGGCATCGAGGCCACCCGCATCGTCACCGCGGAGTCACCGACCCGTGTTCTCATGCTGACCACGTTCGATCAGGACGACTACGTGTACGGGGCGCTGCGCGCCGGAGCGAGCGGGTTCCTGCTCAAGGACGTCCGCCGCAAGGAACTGATCGATGCGGTCCGGATCGTCGCCGCCGGTGAGTCGCTCCTCGCCCCGGCCGTGACGACGCGGCTGATCGACACGATGGTCCGGGGGCGGACCGCCGCGGCGCCGATCGGCCTCGACCGGTTGACCGCCCGGGAGCGTGAGACGTTGTGGCTGCTCGGTCGGGGATTGTCCAATCCGGAGATCGCCGCCGAACTCGTGGTCAGCGACCACACCGTCAAGACTCACGTCAGCAGCGTTCTGGCCAAACTGGGTCTGCGGGACCGGGCGCAGGCGGTGGTGGCGGCCTACGAATCGGGGCTCATCGTCGCGGGCGGGCAGCCGACGCGGGGGGCCCTCGGGGCGCGGCCTCCCTCGCGAGAGTGAGACGAGATCCGCTCGCGCGGGGGAGCGGGAGTCCGCTCGCGACGGCGATGTCCGCGCACGCGTCGCTGCCGACACTGTGGAGGTGACCCCACAGCACCTCATCCGGCGGTTCGTCGCCGGGCTCGCCGTCGCCGCCGCCCTCCTCGTGGCCGCCGTGACCCTCGCCGCTCCGGCCCGAGCGGACGAGAACCCCGTCGACCTGACCGCGACATCGGTGACCGTGACCGCCTCGGACGGCACGCGCCTCGGCGCGACGATCTACGCCCCCCGTCGGGCAACCGGTCCGCTCCCCGGCCTGGTATTGGTGCACGGGTCCGGCAACAGCAAGCAGGACTCGGTTCGGGCCGAGGCCCTCGCTTTCGCTCGGACGGGCATCGCGGTGCTGACCTACGACAAGCGTCAGCTGGACGCCCCGGACTACTCGTTGCTCGCTGACGACGCCCTACGCGCACTGGCGACCCTGCGTACCCAGGAGGGTGTCGACCCGGCGCAGGTCGGCATGTGGGGAATCAGCGAGGGCGGTTGGGTGGTGCCGCTGGCCGCCGAGCAGACGGACGACGTCGCCTTCGTGATTCTCGCGTCGGCGTCGGGCCTCTCGCCGATCCGCACTCAGACCTGGAACATGCGCAACAAGCTGGCGAACGCCGACGTCAGCGGCTCGCTGGCCCGCACGCTCTCGGACCGGACCTACCGGGTGGCCGACGACGCCGGCATGTTCGCCGAGTCCGGCCACGACCCGGTGCCCGCCCTCGCTGCGCTGACCCGGCCGGTGCTGGCCGTGTACGGCACGACGGACACGCAGGTGCCCGCCGCGGAGAGTGCAGCGATTCTCCGCGAGACCGTGCGGGCTCCGCTGACGCTGCGTTTTCTTCCCGACGCCGGTCATACGCTGCGCGTCCTCGACGACACCGGCGACACCACCGAAACCCTGGTCGCGGGGTACGCCGACGCGGTCGGTACCTGGGTGCGGGCAGTCACCGGCGCCACTCCGCCCACTGGAGAGTCCGGTCCGACGCCGGTCCAGGAGCGCACCAGCGTCCCACTGTCCGACACCCAGTGGTGGGAATCGTGGAACGCGCAGCTCACCGCGCTGGGCCTGTTGCTGTTCGCCTTCCTGTCCTACCCGATCGTCGCCGCCGTCCGCCGGATCCGGCGCGCAGGTGTTCCGGTCGGCCGTGCGGCTCGCGTCCTCGCGGTGACCGGGCCGCTGACCGTCATCGGCTTCGTCGTCTACTTCGTGACCGTGCTGGACGGCGCCGACTGGCGGGGGATCTACCCCGGGCCGACGTTCGCCGGGCGTCCCGTCCTGTGGCTCGGACTGCAGCTCGGGGCGCTGGTCACGGTGGTTGCTGCCGCGATCACCGCCTACACCTGGCGCACGGCCGGAAAGGACCGGGTGCGGCTCGGCGTCCTGCTCGCCGGCGGCGGCCTGTTCGTTCCATGGGCCCTGTACTGGGGGCTTCTCCTGCCATGACCGCATCGATTCTCGAGAGGCACTTCGTGAGGGGTAGCAGTCTCGTTCGCTCCCGGGCCACCGCGGTGATCGCGGCCGTCG
Source organism: Cryptosporangium aurantiacum (assembly GCF_900143005.1). Lineage (NCBI taxonomy): Bacteria > Bacillati > Actinomycetota > Actinomycetes > Cryptosporangiales > Cryptosporangiaceae > Cryptosporangium > Cryptosporangium aurantiacum. Next base: position 632,880 of record NZ_FRCS01000003.1, on the reverse strand, counting down.
CCGCCCTCACCACGCTGACGGCGTGCGACTCCGGCACCCGGACCGCGACGGAGTCGTACGAGGCCACCGAAACCGTGACGACGCTGGAGGTCGACAGCGGCGGCGGCGACATCGAGGTCGCTCCGGCCGCGGACGGCACGCTCCGGATCACCGAGACGATGCGGTACACCGGAGACAAGCCCAGCCCACGGCATGCGGTCGACGGTGGCACGCTGACGCTCGAATCAGGCTGCGACGACGTGTCCGGCAACTGCGGCGTGAACTACCGGATCGAGGTGCCGGCAGCGGTCGCGGCACAGCTGAGCAGCGGCGGCGGCGACGTGACGCTGACCGCGCCGATCGTGGCGCTGGCCGCGCGGACCGACGGCGGCCGGCTCGCCGCGGACGGGGTCGAAGCGTCGGCCGTCCGCGCGACGACGGACGGTGGGGCGATCCGGCTGCGCTGCACGACGGTCCCGGGCAGGGTCGACCTGGACAGTGGCGGCGGTGCCGTGACGGTGCAACTCCCCTCCGGTGCGTACGCGGTGGACGCCTCGACGGACGGCGGAAAGGCGTCGGTGCGGGTGGTGGAGAGCAGTTCGTCGCACCACCGGGTCACGGTGCGCTCGCGCGGTGGGAACGTGACCGTCGAACCGGCCTGACCGGCGAGGACGGACGGTAGCCGCCAACAAAAAGGGAGGCGGCAGGCCCCTGGTCGAAGGGCCTGCCGCCTCGGAGCGGACGTGCGCGTCAGCGGCGCTCGTCGATTCCGTCGGTGTCGATCTTCTCCTTGCGGACGGTGCTGTCGACCGTCTTCTGCTCGGTGACGGTCTCGGTGCCCAGACGGACCCGCTCGACCGGGACGGCTTCCTTCTCGACGACCGGCTTCTCGGCGTGCAGCGTGACCTCGTGTTCGGCTTCGCTGATGTCGGGGCCGGAGAACGCCGGGCCGCGGTTGGCCTCGGTGATCGGCTCGCGCTCGATGCGGACCTCTTCGCGCGTGACGGGAACGGTCTGCTGGACCTGCTCGGTGACGACGTACTTGCGCAGGCGGGCGCGTCCGGCCTCGTGGGTCTCGGTTCCGACGTTGACGCGCTCCTCGGAGCGGGTCATCGCGTCGTCGTCGCGGTCACTGTGGCGGCCTGCGTCCGTGCCGCGGCCAGGGGTCGCGTCGTCGTCGGTCGCATAATCGTCGTGGGTACCGCCGGATTGGGCGGGCAGCCGGTAGTGCCGGTAGAGCTCCGCGGCCTGCCCAGGTGTAAGACCACCGTCGTCGCGGTCGGGGTCGATGCTAGGTGCGTCCTTGACCTGAGCCTTGTCGACCGGGACGACGACGCGGTCACCCCGCAGTTCGGCGCCGGCGAGCGGAACGAAGGTCTCCTTCATTCCGAGCAGGCCGGTGTGGACGGTCGCGAATTGGGGCTCCTCGGTTCTGTCGTCGAGGTAAACCTGCTTGATCGCGCCAATCTTGTCGCCCGTGGAATCGTAGGCAGTCGCATCGACAAGAGCGGGAATCTGCTGCTGAGTCAGCATCGATATTCTCCTTTCGATCAACCTGTGCAGGGCTGATCTGTTTTCTGTGCGGTGGTGTAGTGATGTCCTGGGAGGTCGGTCTTAAACGATCCAGCCGCAACGTTTGAATTCCTCATTGGACAAGGTCGGCGCTCATTCATTGCGCAGGCTGGGAGTAGGGGCGAATCGGTTGCCCCGGTTCACGTGCGCGAACGGCCTATCAGGTCTATTGTGTAGCGCGCGGTGACTCCGCAATCGACCGGCCGAATTTGCATCTTGAATCGACGCACCGAAATTCATGCCGGGCCATATCGACCTGTCTCGCTTGTCGGCCGAGGCGCGCAGGGCCGGACGTTCGGCTCGGACTGCCCCCGAGGAGTCTTCGGCAGAGCACCTCGCTGATCCGGGGCGGAGCGTGCCAGCCTGACACTAGCGGCGCCGTACAGGTTTAGGCAGCGCGCAAGCGGGCGAGGGTTTGTTCATGATCGGGCAGGAGTTCACCCACTCGGTGCGGCGGCATTCCGACGGCGAAACCGTGACGGCCACGCTGACCGGTGATTGGGATGCCTTGGTCGATGGCTCGCTGGTGGCTGAGCTGGATGCGGTCCTTGATGAGGGGTACCGCAACATCATCATCGACGCCGCCGCGCTGACGTTCTGCGACTCGTCTTGCCTCGGGCAACTCGTCGGGTTACATCGCCGGACCGGCGAACGCGGCGGATGGCTGCGGGTGGTCGCGCCTCCGTTCGCGGTCCGCAGGCCGATGGAGCTGACCGGCCTGGACCAGGTCATCGAGATCACCGACCGTTGAGCAGCGCCCGGCGGACTCCATCGGCCGCCGGCTCGCTGGGCGGCCGGCGACCGGTGGAAGCGTCCTAACTGCCGGGCTTCGCGACGCCGAACATGAGAACGCGGCGTTCGACGTCGTAGTAGACGGTGTCTTGGTGCTTGAGGACATCTTGCAGGTTGTCGGCATCGTCGGCGGTCAGGGAGAGGACTTCCTCCCAGGCGCCTTCGTCGCAGACCAGTTGCAAGGTCCAGACGCCGGCCTCGGTGTTGCTGCCGGCGACGAAGCTGAACTGGTAATGGCTGACCTGCCGGATCTTGATGCTGTTGTCGGTGACACGGACGCCGCTGTTGGAAGCCACGGTGCTCCTCTCGGACGGTGATCGGGGACGAGCACCGGGTAGCCGGTGAGGCTCGGGCTACACCCAGCGATCCTCATTGACCGCCCGGTTCCGCGTCAGGGTTGGCTCAGGCGCGGGTCGTGGCGCCATTCGACGAGCAGGAGACCGGCGTCGTCGCGGAGGCGGTCGCCGTGGTGGTCGAGCAGGGCCCGGACGAGTTGACGCAGGGTTTCTGGTGCGGTGTGGCCGCGTTTGTCGTGCGTGACGAGGAAGTCCACGAGCCGGTCGAGCCCGAAGAACGCGCCGTCGGCGTCCCGGGCTTCGGTCAGCCCGTCGGTATAGAGCAGGATCCGATCCCCGGGCTGTAGCTGGGCATGGCAGACCGGCCGGTCGCGCTCGAGGCCGATGCCGAGAGGAAGCCCTGTCGGGCACTCCAGGACCTGGTGGAGGCTGTGGTCGCGCACGAGGATCGGCGGCGGGTGACCGGCCAGGGTCCACTGCAGTTCGCCGGTCTGCGTCTCCAACTGCGCCAGGACGCCGGTCACGAGCTTCCCGGTGCCGAACTGTGCATGGATCGTGGCGTCGATCTCGGCTGCGGTCTCGGCCAGACCGAGGTTGCGGCGGCGGGCATTGCGGTATCCGCCGACGGTCAGACTGGCCAGCACGGCAGAGGACAGGTCGTGGCCCGCCGCGTCGAAGACCGCGGCGTGCAGAACTGCGCCGTTCATCGAGTAGTCGAAGAGGTCTCCGCCGACCTCGTAGGCCGGTTCGACCATGCCTGCGACGACCACCGCTTCGGTCGCGAATGTCCCGGGTGGAAGCAGCGACCATTGGATCTCGGCGGAGGCGGACATGTCGCGCACCCGCGCGAGACGCCGATAGGCGTCGCTGTGCGCACGCTTGGAGATCAGCATCAGAGCCACGAGGGAAGCCAGCCGGCGGGCGCGCCGCACCGTCGTCTCGTCGGGCTCCTCGATACTCAGCCGCAGTACACCGAGCCGCTCGGTCCCGTCCAGGAGCGTGACCCACAGCCAGTGCCCGCCCGGCGCCGGAGTGATCCGGACTTCCAGGTCGGTGAACGCGGAACCGGCGACACTGGTATCCACCGACAGCCGCACCTCGGGCGGGGGACCGGACGGTTTCCGAGGGGCCAGCCACACCAACTGGTCCTGTTCGAGATCGACCAGGTAGATGACCGGATCGCGGAGCCCGACCGGGCCCGCGTGCGCGCCGACAAGGGTGGGCAGGTCTTCGGGATGACACTGGTGCGAGGCATGCAGCAGAGCGTCGAACATGTCCTCGCCCGGACCGGGCCGCTCACCGGCCATCGTCACACGGCGCCCCTAGACCTACCTCGGAATCGACAGGGAATGTCACGAGGCTTGCACGCCCGGCTCCCTCGTACCCCGTAAATGACCGAACATCGGCTGCCGCTAGAGACCCTACGCTCGACTCATCGTCGTGCCCGGAATTGACGCTGACGATGAGCGGGCGCCGTGACGACCTGACCAAACGCCGATGCCCGATCGTGGCCGACGGAGGTCATGACGATGCCTTTCGAGCCATGAGGACTCGTTGTGTCACGAAGCCGAGCAGCGCAACCGTGACCCAGATGCCCATAGGGGCGAAGAAAGTGATGAAGGATTCGTCGCGAGGAAGAACGTCTTCATCGACGGGGCGTCCTCGCGCGTTGAGGATGAGTCCGGCGCCGGCAAGGGCGGCTAGCCACACCAGCCACCTGGGGGGAGTAACGGGCGAATTGGACACCCGTGAGTACCCCGACCGGCACGCTGAACGCGAAGGTAAGGACGCCGAGGTCGCCGTGCGGGACCAGCGTGAAGAACACCGCCCCGAACAAGGCGCCCACCACTGCGCCGACGAGAACGGCCTTCGCCGCGGAACGAGCATCGCGAGCAGCAACACCAGCAGCCAGAGCAGGAGCGCACCGCAGAGCGCGATCAGCAATGCGGGAAGCGGATCGACATCGACGGCCACTGCCAGCAGCCAGCACGCGCCGAATCCGCTGGTCAGCACCATCACGTGCGCAGAGCCGACGCCCAGGAAACACAGGACGACGCCGACCGCCAGGATCACCCACTGAGTCATCGGCTCTGCCCTCCGATGCGGGTAGGTCGGCCAGGGTAGGAGAAACGTCAACCTGACGTCCCGACTCGGCGGCGGGGTTGACTCCCGCAAGCTGTTCCCGCAGCTGACGCCCGGACCGCGGCGATCCCGCCACCCGCGGGAAGGCTGACCGCGTGACTTCTCCTCCGGGAGATGGCCTCGGTGGCGTCCGGTCTGCCGATAGGAGGTGGCGCGCGAGAGGGTCCCGAAGCTCGTCCGATGCCGCTGGCGTCCGCAGCAGCCCGGCCAGGTCTGCTGACAACCCGCTAACAAGGGCGTCCAGAAAGCAAACCAGGCCAGGGCCCTAGGGCTCTGACCTGGTGAAACGTGGTGGGCGATACTGGGATTGAACCAGTGGCCTCTACCGTGTCAAGGTAGCGCTCTCCCACTGAGCTAATCGCCCGAGGCGGCGGCGGGAATCGAACCCGCGTACAGGGCTTTGCAGGCCCTTGCCTAAGCCACTCGGCCACGCCGCCGGAGTCACCGCTGGCGCCGCGAGCGGTACCAGCAATACGCCCGAGGGCGCCTATCGAGCGGACGACGGGATTCGAACCCGCGACCCTCACCTTGGCAAGGTGATGCTCTACCAACTGAGCCACGTCCGCGTGTGAGCTCCGACCGGGTTGGTGCCCCGCTCGCTGCTGACAGGAAGAACCATAGCCGAGTCCTGCGACAAGGTTCAAACCCGGGGCACGTGTCGCCGACCACCCACCGTCGCCGCAACCCTGTCACCTCGTCCTGGCTGCTGGGTTCAGCTCTGGTAAAGCGCGGGTTACCAGCGGATTGTCACGGCGCGGCCGTGGGAAGACGCCTTGCGCACAGCGTCCCCCAGAGAATTGCAACACGCCGGGTTGCGGGTCAGGCGCGCACCGAGCGGCCACCACCGCATACGATGCGCAACGATGACTTCACAAAAAGTGAGTGCTGCCGCGCCGAAGGCGCGGCAGCACTCTGGTGTGAAAGGCCCCGTGGGGTCAGCGAGGCTCGCTGCCGTAGGAGCCGAGCAGCGCCGCGAGGGCGCCGTCGATGTCCAGGTGGACGCTCTCGGCGCCCTCCGGGACCTGGCGGTACGTCCGCCCGAGGAAGTCGCCGAGCGCGAGCCGCGGAACCTCGAACAGCGCGTGGCCATCGGGGGAGGAGAGGGCGAGCGCGACCGACGGTCCGTTCGCCGCCTGCCACGGCCACACCCTGACGTCGCCGATGCCGGTCGGCTCGGACATGCCGTCCGCCAGGAGCTGCCGCGCGAACGACCAGGAGACCTCGCCGCTGGCTTCGGTGCTGCCGGCATGAAATATGACGTGGACGGCGTACGGATCCTCGGGCTCGTACCGGAGACTCGCCTTGACTGGTAGGGACGACCCCTCGGGCACGACTAGGCGCAATGACACGTCCACCTGTACCCGAGTTGGTTGTGCGATCCCCATCGGTGGCACCTTTCTACACGTCCGCACGCGTCGAACGCGGGCGCGAACCCATACCCGTTCTTCCCGGTCTCATCGCTACGCAAACTCAGCGCTGCGTGGCTCAAAGACCACAACGAGTGAGGTTGCGGAGAGATGCGGGCGCCGACCGAGGATCGTTCGGCTGGCGTCCACCAACTGTCTTTCCCGGTGAACCCGCTGGTCATGCCACCCGTGTTGGATTCAGGAAAACAGCAGATCTGCCGATGGTGAGCCTGGGCTACCCTCCGGGTGTTCGAGCGCTTTCATTCGCTGGCCGGGGGCGCACATCCGAGGGACGATGGGGCATGCGAGCGAGACGGGGAATCTGGTGATCGACAGCCAGGAGCGGCCGGTCGACGTGCAGGAACCGACGGTTGTCGACCGCCTCCGTGCGCACGGCATCACCCGGCGGTTGGTCGCGTGGGGCATCTTCTTCCGGGATCGGCTGCACCATCCGGTGCGGTCCCACCCGGTGTTCGGGTTCCCGTACCGCGTCGTGATCACGGTCGTCGGGGTGGCGATCGTGCTGCTCGGTCTGGTGCTGGTGCCGGCGCCCGGGCCCGGCTGGCTGATCGTGATCGCCGGGCTGGGCGTGCTGTCGACCGAGTTCTCCTGGGCGCACCGCCTGCTCCAGTTCACGAAGCGGTCGGTCGCGGCGTGGACGCGCTGGGTGCTGCGGCAGTCGCTGGCGCTGCGGATGCTGGTCGGTGCGCTGGGCTTTCTGCTGCTGGTGGCGGGGCTGTTGACGTCGCTCCGGCTCAGTGGTTGGACCGGATTCCCGTTTAGCTGAAGGTATCTAGTATGGTGTGAGCGTCCCTGGGGGCGATTAGCTCAGGGGGAGAGCGCTTCGTTCACACCGAAGAGGTCACTGGTTCGATCCCAGTATCGCCCACGCAGTTGGTGCAGGTCAGAGGCCCGGTTCGCTTTCGCGGAGACCGGGCTTCTTGCTGTTTGACCCTCATTTGACCCCGGGACTCGCCATCAGCACCCGGCATTGGACGGCACGTCGGCGGGTCACGGAGCGGGTGCGGAGGTCGCTAAGCGCTCGGCCAAGCGGGCGCGAGCACGCTGACCCGGTCGGCTGGGCGAGGCGTACGGCGGAGGTGCCCGTCATGACAGAAGAACAGGCATGGACCCTCGAAGCCGTGCAGTCGCTGGGTACTACCACCAGTCTCGAGGAAGCCGCATCGATCCTGGGGATCGGCAGGACCAAGGCATACGAGCTGGCTCAGCAAGGCGACTTTCCTGCGAAGGTGATCCGGGTGGGGCGTCGGTACCGGGTCTCGGTGCCGGCGCTTCTGCGCCTGCTTGTAGATGACTGAGCTAAGGATCGGCCGACGCAGGCTGGCTCGCTGCTCGGTAGGAATAACAAGCCCAGAGCAGGTCGAGGCTCCCGAGCAGCCGTCGCTGCACCGATAGAAAGCAGCGGCGGGTGGGGCATCCTGCCCGCCTGCTCCGGAGCCGTGCCCAGAATATTGCTGTGGGGCCGTGGACATGGCGGGTCAGGTCCACGGGCTGATTGGTGCCAAGTCATTGACCGGTGGCTTGCCGGGTTCGTGTTTGGCGGGGCGGTCGTCGACGGCGGGGCGGCAGGTGCGGAAGGGGCCGTCGGCGGCGAGGAGGATGGGGAGGTGGTGGTCGAGGTCGAGCCACCAGCCGGCTTTGGCGTTTGGGTCCCAGCGGGCGGTTTCCCAGGTGGTCCAGAGCAGGGTGAGGCGGGCGATGGCTTCGGCGTGATCCCACCATTGGGTGCACCAGCGGTGGCGGGTTGCGTCGCCGATGCGGTGGAGGAACATCGGGGTGAAGTAGTCGGTGACCCAGAGTTCCAGCGTGAGGTAGCGGGGCGGCTGCGTCTCGGCGGCCGCGCCGTTTTCGTGGGTGGGGATGGTGGTCATCGCGTGGGCCGGGGGTAGTGCTGGGTGCGGTCGTAGGTGATGTCGGCGGGGCGTTTGCTGGCGAGTCCGGGTGGCCGCTGGTGGGGTTGGAGGATGACGGGCCCGTCGGGGTAGGCGTCGGCGGCGATGTCTTGGGCGCTGCGCCGGGGTTCTTGTGCGGAGCTGGGTTGGGTCATGGGCGTGTCCTTCGGGGCCGCGGGGATGGATGGCGACGCGGTCTGGGTGGCGAGTAGTTCGCGGGCGACCTTCTCGGCGACCGGGGAGGCGGCGCCGAGTTCTCGGAGGCGTTGTTCGTAGTGCGGGTGGAGGACGTCCGGTTGCATCCGGTCGCGGATGGCGGCGCGCTCCGCGTCGACGTTCGCGTCGAAGTCGCTCGATGCGGTGCCGTGGAGTGCCGGGTTGTCGCGGCGTCCGTGGGGGCGGCTCGGATGGGTCTGCGCCATCCGCGTGGCGGCTTCGTGCATGGCGGTGGCCCGGGAAACGCCGGCGGCCACGCGTTCGTCGTAGGTGCGCATGGGGGCGCTGTAGCGGCGGCGGAGCTCGTCTTCGACGGCTTCGGCGACAACGGTGGCGGTGGGGAAGCGCGGATCGCCTTCGCGGCTTCGGCTGATGCGCCAGGCGTGGGCGAGTTGGCTCAGGTGCGCGTCGCGGATCCAGGCGTGGTCTCCGGCGGTCTTCAGGTAGGTGCGGTCGCGTCGAGCGAACAGCTGGGCGGCCTGGTTGGCGAATTGCTGTTGCCTGGTGAGTAGTCGCTGGGTCAGCTCATCGCGGTAGCGCTGGAGATGTTCGTTGCGTTCGCGGCGTCGTTGTTCTTCGGCGGCCAGCCGGGCGCTGGCCTCGGCGAGTGTGGCGAGGACGGCGAGTGCCTGGCCGGTACGCGCGCCGAGTTCGCCGCCGAGGTCGGGGTGTTCCGGGCTGGTCACCGTCGGGCGCCCCGGGCGATCCCGGTCATGCCCGGACGGCCGACGGACGTCTGCATGACGGTGTCCTCGCGTTGAGTGATGGATGACCGGTCAGGGCCGCGGCCCAGAGCCGATGTCGCCGCGGCGGCGTCGAGGATCCGGTGTGGGGCTTAGCGGCCGGCTTGCTGGGCGAGTGAGCGGCGGAGCTTCTGCGGCATGCAGCCGGCTGCTGGTGACGATGTCCCGGAACTGATTGGCGGCGTGCCGGGCGACCTCGGCCTGGTGGGTGCGCTGCTGTGCGTCGCGTACGTCGGCCAGGCTTTCGGAGAGCCGCGCCAGGTTGTTGAGCAGTCGAAGGACGGCGAACAAGTCGGTGTGGTCGCTGATCTGTTCCATGACGGCGATCAGCCGGCCCATCGCGCGGAGTCCGTCGGCGTGCGGCACGGGTCGCCGGGTCGGCGGAAGCGGTTCGGCGACGGCCCGGTGCAGGGTGTCGGCGGCGTCGCGGACGTCGTCCCGGTCGCGGATTGGGAGGCGTTCCGCCAGGACCGTGATCACGTCGGTGGCTGCGGCGGCGAACGCGATGCGCGCGTCGACTCCGGCCCTGGGCCGGGGGGTGAGGGCATCCTGGATCGTCAGACTGATCTGGTCGAGGATCCATGCACGCAGCTGCGGATCCACTCGCGGCGGGAAGCGCGTGCTCGGCGGTGATGTCCAGCGTTGCCGCAGCCGGGAAAGGCTCAAGTCGGGGGCGAGTCGTCCGCCACCGTAGAAGACCGGGGTGTCGTCGGCGGTGCGATCGCCGGGCAGCGCCACCGCGTAGCCGGTGATCGCGCTCGGGTCCTGGGCGCTGTAGCGAAGCCGAACCAGCAGCCCGGCCCGGCGCAAGTGCGCGAAGAAGTCCTCGACGTCCGCCGATTCGACCGCGGCGGCGCGGACTCGGCGGCGCAGCTGGTCTCGCGCCGTGAGTGGACGCCCCAGCCGCCGTGTCTTGTGGAGCTCCGCCGTGCCGGGGCGTGAGTGGGCGGTGCGGTCGGCGGGCGCGGTCGACCGGAGACGGTAGCGGCGCTCGAGATCGCGGCACGCGGCGCGCAGCCGGTAGAGGTCTCGGAAATTGCGGATCGAGCGGCCGTCCTGCCTCGCGAGCGTGGCGACGAGGTGGATGTGGTCGTCGCCGTGCCGGACGGCGACCCACCGTACCGATCCGTCGTCGGCGTGTGGCGCGAGCCCCGCTTGGGCCATCAGCTCGCCGGCGATGTGCCGCCACTGCGCGTCGGAGAGAGTGCGGTCTTCTGGGGCCAGGCGCACCGAGCAGTGCCACACGGGACGGTCCGGAGCCCGGTCACTGAACCGGACTGGGTCCAACAACGCGTCCGCCAGCTCCTTGACTCGCCACCCGCCGCGAGCGGTGCGCTCGGGTTCGAGGAGATCGCGGGCGCCCGCGCCGTTCCACGCGGTGACCAGCCGCGGATCACGGTGCTCCTCGTGGCGGCCCGGTCCGTAGAGGTACTTCAACAGCCCGACGACGTTGACGCCGGGCGGGTGCACACGCGCGATCACCCGAGCCGACGCCGCAGCTCGGCCACGACGGAGTCGAGCCGCTCGACCGTTCGCAGGCACAGCTCGATCGCTGCCTGCGCGTACTCGGGCACCAGTCCCGTACCGTGGAACGCCGCCGCGACTTGATTGACGTTCGACCCCACCCGATTTACCGCGGCCCGTGCTCCGAATAGCTCCTTGGCCAGGGCTCGCAGTACGAGGGTGCTGTCGCCAGCCCTCTGGTGGCCGCGAGCCGTCGCGAGCGCTGTTTCCGCGCAGTAGCCGGCTGTGGTTAGTCCCGCTGCCGTGGCCGCGTCCGAGACTGCGTCGAATTCGTCGTCGTCGAACCGCAGGTTCACCCGGTGAATGCGTGCGGGGGACCGGTGCCGGCGATCCCGTCCACGCATGACAATGTCATCCCCCGAATTCGCCGCTTCCTGCTCAGCCACGTGCCGAGCATGCGGAAAAGCCGCTGACGGGTCCGCTACCAGCAAATTCGATGCGATCGTCTCGGCGCCTGACTCGCGGCGACGCCGCCGCTGTGTTCGACCGCGCCCGGTCGAACACGCCTCATCCGGGAACCGGATGCCTATCTTGCTACGCGCCAAAGATGCCTTGAGTCCGGACGTCCATCGATGGAATGTGCGGTCGCAAATCCTTGATCCGAAAATGGCCCAAGGACGACCTGTGGATATTTGTTCAGCGGGTCATTCGGCGAGAAGAATATTGATAGCAGCGGAATTGTTCCGCTCGCCTCAATCACTTGTCTTCCCGTGAGGGGGTCATTGCCATGGTCAGTACAGATCTATCGCAGTCCGATGTCGAACCGGTGTCGGGGCCTGAGAGCACGGCCGGAGCCGTCTTCGATGACACGGCAACGCGCTATGACGACCTGGAGAGCCACTCGTCCCGCGCTGAGCCCGATGGCGCCGAGAGCACCCCAGCCTTCGGCGCCGCGTTCGGGGACCTGCTGATGATCCCCTGGGTCGATCTGGTCGCCAACCCGGACAACATCCGCAGCCATTCGGCGCCGAATCCGGGTCTGGTCGCGAATCTCAAAGCGGACGGCATCGCTGGTCTGCTTCAGCCGCTCATCGTTGTCGAGCATCCCGAGCAGCCTGGCTACCTAGTTCTGGACGGCGGCGACCGACTCGCGTCCGTCGAAGAGGCGGCCCAGACCCGCCCGGACCTCACCCACGTCCCTGCCATCTTCCGTCCTGACCTGGCGGACAAGGCGACGCAGATCGTCACGATGCTGCGCACCGGTGTTCACCGTCGTGCGCTGACGAGCGTCGAGGAGGCACATGGCGTCGAGCAGCTCGCACTCGAAGGGCTCAGCGGCCGCGCGATCATCCAGCGCACCGGCCTCAAACGCGACCAAGTCAAGGACGCCCGTACGGTCGCCAAGCTGCGCTCCGACACCGCCGAGAAGGTCACGAGGCGTAGCCTCGACCTGCATCAGGCGGCCGTCGTGCAGGAGTTCGAGGATGACGAGCCCGCGGTCGCGCAGCTACTCGACGCCGCTGAGCGCGGCCCGATCGCGTTCGACAAGAAGGCCGCCGAGGTCCGCGCCGAACGGCGGGAGGCCGCGCAGCGCGCCGCTCGAATCGCGGAGCTGACGGCGGCGGGCGTCCCGGTCATCGACAGCGACGTGCTGCAGGCGAGCGGAACACGGGCGGCGCGGGTGAGCGCGCTCCTGCACGATGGGGAACCCCTCACCGGCGACAACCACGTCGGCTGCCCGGGCAGCGCGATCACCTTCGACCGGGTCTACGACGGCTACCAGGAGACGGCCTGCTGCCTCGACTGGCAGAAGTACGGCCACACCAACCGGTACGGGCCTAACCGTCCTTCGGGCGGGCCGATGAGCGACGAGCAGAAAGCCGAACGCCAGCTCGTCATCGCCAACAACAAGGCCATGCGCGCGGCCAACGACGTGCGCCGGACGTGGCTCGCCGAGCTGCTCAAGCGGGTCAAGCTTCCTGGTGCAGCCCGGTACGTCGCCGAGACGCTCGTCAGCCGCCCGCAGTTCGTCGCCCGCTGGATGCAGAAGGACGCGCCGCTCCTGGAGGAGTTGCTGGGCACCTCCGATGGCGGCGGCGGGCGCGCGGTCATCCCGCCGTCGGCCAACGACGCCCGTGCCACCGTCTACGCGTTCGCTGCGATCGCCGCTGCGCACGAACACGAGATCAGCCACGACACGTGGCGGGAGCTCAACCGCGATGCTGCCCGCTGGCTGGCCCATCTCGCGGCGCTCGGCTACGACCTGGCCGAGGTCGAACAGAGGGTGATCGACCGGGCTGGGGCGGCGGACGGTTCGGCCGAGCCCGACGGCACCGAGCCGGAAAGCGGAGTAGAGACCAGCGCTGAAGCTGGCGATCCGGAGACGATCACGGAGCCGTCCGTCGGCGATGACGAGCAAGAGCAGCAGCTATGAAACCGGCCGGTCGGCGTGGGACGTCCCCGGAGCAGAACCGCCGACCGGCCCGACCAGTCACCGATGCACCGGCAGGCCGCCGTCGGCTGACGCGGCCGTTCGCCGGACGCGCTCGTGACCGAGTTCTGGGTCGGCGCGCAGTCCCCGCGCTGGTTGGAGGTCCACCGGGGTGTGCCGTGGATGGTGTCGGCGACCCCGTCTGGCCGCCTACCGGCCCCGCGACGAGGAGGACACGCCCCGCGCCTACGGCCCCCTGGGTGATCGACTCCGGCGGTTTTTCCGAACTGCAGCGCAATGGCCGGTGGCGCTGGATCGAGAATGAGTACGGTTCGATGCCGCAACTGTCCGAGGTGGGCGATCGCGTGGCAACGGCGAATCGTTGATTCCCTCCCGTCAGCAGGGTGCGTTGGATCTCTGGCCGACGGGCGCGGCTTGATCGGCATTGCGGCAGACGAGGCACCCTGAGGAGGCGCGCGTCGGTGTGGTGCGCCGATCGGGGTGGTCTTTCAGCGGTATGGCTGTGAGGGTGGACGGTTGGGCGCGGGAGGTCCTGGATTCCGTCGCTGCCTGGTTTTTCTGTCGCTTCGGTCTGGTGGAGGAACCAGGTGTGGCCAGGGCGGCCGTGAGGCGTCGAGTCTCACGCCTGCGGTGTGGAGTTCGAACAGGTAGGTGGCCGAGGTGTCGTGCCCGAGTGTCCAGGTGCCTCCGGCGGCGCGGGTGGCTGTCGCTGCGGCGTGGAGGAACGTGTTGAGGCGGGGGGTGTGTCGGGTGGCGAGTTCGCGGTTGTCGAGCGGTGGGTTGTGGGCGTCGAATTCGGGGTCGGTGTTGCCGTCCACGGTGTAGCGGTAGATCCAGGGGAGCCAGATCTTGGTGGAGATCCAGATGGCGACGCCGATGGAGCCGTGGGGTTGGTTGCGGTCGGAGGCGATGGTCAGAGGCCACTGGCTGCTGGGGGCGTGGGAAGCGATTTGGCGCATCGTCCAGATGTCGGTCTCGGTGATGGTGCTGTCGGGGGCAGGGTGGGCCAGCCGGGAGATGGCTTGGGGGGCTTCGTCGAAGATGAGGCCGGTGCGGTACTCCCCGGGTGGGGCGGGGACCTGGTCGCCGAGGTGGTGCAGGTAGTCGGCGAACGAGCCGTGACGCGCGCGCTGGTAGCCGGTGCTGTGTTCGTCGTGGATGCGGTAGGCGAGGGTGTCTTCGCCGGCGGCGATGACGGTGTGCTGCCAGTTCAGCAGCGTGGCCCGGTCGGTGTCGGCAGGGAACTCGATGACCCAGGTGGCGATGGGTTGGTCGCCGCGGACGTTCCACGCGGGGTCTTCGGGTTGCACTGGTGGTCACCTCCCTCGGGCGGAGCGAGTCAGCGTCGTCTAGGGGCATTGTGCGCCGGAGGCGCCGAGGGCGTGGAACTGGGCGGTGGTCCACGTGTGGGTGTCGGCGCCGTTGACCAGCACGAGGCGTTCGGCGCGGTAGCGGCCGTCGTGGCAGAGGTGGCGGGCGAGGTCGAAGTCGGCGAGGCGGCGTTGGAGGGTGGGCTTGTCCGCGGTGAACAGCTCGCCGGTGCCGGGTTCGAGGTGGAGGAGAACTTCGCGGCGGAAGCCGGGTGGTGCCTGTTCGATGGCGCCGTCAGCGTCGACGCCCCGCGGGGTCGGGGTGCCGTTGCCGACGCCGGAGTCACCATTGAGCTGGCCGATCGCGGTGGTGAGGGCTTTCCGGAGACCCTGACGGCCGCTGACGGTTTTGACCTGGACGGCGGTCTTGTCGCTGCCGTCTTCGATGAGCAGGTCAGCGCGGTAGCGTCGGCCGGTTTCGGGGTCGGCGAGGTAGCCGTCGTAGGTGATTCGTGCGCGCGGGCGGGTGCGCAGGAGGTGCGCGACCTGTTCGAGTTCGCGGCGGTGGCCGATGCCGGCGGGAACCTGTTGATCGGGTGGGCGGGTGTCGTCGTCGACGACGGTGAGGTTGGCGGTCAGGTCGGCGGGGTTGCCGAGCCGGTCGGCGTGGGTGCTTAGGGCGTCGAGTTCCGGCAGGAGGCCTTTGGCGACCGCGCGGCGTACGGCGAGGCGGGCGGCGAGCACGTCGCGGGTGTCGCCCGCCGACAGGTGCCGGGTGGCCAGGTCCAGGGTTCGGAGGGCGATTTGCCGGTCGGGGCCGTCGAGGCGCCCGAGGACCGGGTCGGCGTCGGGGTTGATTCCGAGCATCGCGAGGCGCTGTTTGAGTGCGGGGTCGGGGCCGTCGAGGTCGGGGGAGAAGGCCCAGCCGTAGAGGGTGGTGCGGATCTGCCCGCCGGTGGCGTACACGACGTTGGGGTAGGTGACAAGGAAGTCCTGAGTGGCCGCGCCGGGTCGGACGGTGCCGGCGTCGAGCCGGGTCGGGGCGAGACCAGGGACGACGGTGACGAAGAGGCTGACCCGGGCTGGTGTTCCGCCGGTGTTGCGGGCGGAGATCCGGACGGCGCAGCGGGGGTTGCCGCAGTACTGCGGCACCGGTTGGACGGTGACGGCGAACGCCGCCGGCAGTGCCGTCCTGGCCGCCCGGGTTTGGTCGGGCGCGGGTGACGCTGGAGCCGGGGTCGGCGAGGTGCGGCTACTCGGTGCGTCGCTGCCGTCCGGAGCTTCCGATGCGGGCGGCGTGGTCGTGGGTGTGCCACCCCGGGCTGTCGCTGTGGCATTGGCGGCCTGCGCCGAGGTCGCGGGGGAGACGGCGGCCGCGACATACGGGTTGCGGTACTCGTTGTCGGCGGGCACGACCGTGGCCGTCGCGGCGTCTACCGGCGGCACCTCGTCGGTGCCCGGGCCGGGTGGGGTCAGCGCGGCGGCGGGTGCGACCGGGGATCCGGGCGCGACCGGGCCTTCGAGGTAGACCAGGGCGTGCGGCGCGGCCGCGGTCAGATACAGCGTCCAGGGGCCGTCGGTGTAGCGGACGAGGTCCTGCCCGTTGATGTCGCCGACCGGCTCGACAGTGTGGGCGCTGGTGACGGCGGAGGCGATCATGGCCGCGAGCCGGTCAGGGGTGAACGCGCCGGTCACGTCGATGGTCGGGCGCTCGGATCTGGAGGTGGCGGCCCTTGAGTGCCAGGTGCGGTCGCCGTCGAGGGCGGTGGTGCCGTCGTGGGCGCGGAGGCTGGCGGTGCCGCCGCCGGGTTGAGTGAGCGTGCCGGCGGCGTCGCCGTCGGCGGTGACGGTGACCCGCCCGTGGGTGCGCTGCCCCTCTTCGTCGGCCAGCCACAGATTCAACCGGACACCGGGCAGATCACTGGCCCAGGCGCGTGCGGCGTCGGCGACCACGGCGCGATCGGCATCCTCGGGTCCGCCGGAACGGATCAACAGGCCGGCAGCGACAGCGCCCGTGCCGCAGAGCAGCAGCAGCGCGGTGAGCGCGCCACCCAGGACGAGCGCGAGGCGTCGCCGCGGCGGGGGCGCCGAGGGCATCACGATCGGCGCAAGCGACGGCGGAGGCCGCCAGATAGGCGGCGTGCCGCCAACGGGGGGCTGCGGCCAGTCGCGGTCTGGTGGCCAGGGCGGCGGCAGGCCAGTCATCGAGCAGGCTCTTCCTGTCGGTGGAGGCAGTGCGATTCGGACGTGGGCGGCTCGGCTCGGCTGGACGGAAGCACGAATCAAGGAACACGAGCGTCGCGATTCCGGTACGTACGGAAGAGCACACGGAACGCATTGGGCTGCGGTTCGGTGAATGGCCAGATCCGCGTGGATTGCAGTTGGAGAAGTCGGCCGTATGCTCGCCGGACCTTGTGCCCGACGTTCGCCAAGCCGTCTGACCGATCGCGTTACCTGGCGGGCGTACCTTCATGCGGCATCAGGAGCTCTGCCGGCTGACACCCGACCGAGCACCGAATCGACCTGAGCCGAACCACTTCCGCCGGTACGGTTGTCCGGTGAGGGCTCGTAGCGCAGAGGTCGTCTGTCGTCGCGCCCGTCCGTTTGGCCGGAGGACGTCGGTTCGAATCCGACTGAGCCCCCCGCGCAATTCCGTCCCGTAAGGAATGTCAGTTTTGCGTTCGAGTCACGCAACGACGTCCCAGTACGCGGCTCCTCGTGCTGGCTTGCCAACTGCGCGACGCGCGACACGGCTCTGTTCGCCGCCAACGGTGCAGCGGCAGCATGCGGATGTTCCGGATTCCGTGGCGGATGGGTGCGGCCGCCACCAGTCAGGCGACCTCCGTCGTGCAGGTCCCACGCGGTCGACGAAACGGGCCGCCCGCCCTACCTCATGAGGATGTCCGGATGACGACGGGCCACGAGTCATGGCCCGGTTGGAGGCTTCCCGGTGGCGCGCGTGCCGCCGCTACGGTGTGCCGGCCTGGATGGTCGCCGAGGCCACCACGCATCGCCAGTCGGGTGACTGGCGCGGCGCCTGCGCGGCCGCGCGGGTCGACGTCCACCTTGACCTAGCGGCGATTCGGCGGACCCACGGATCGGCGCTGGCCGCCGAGGTTGAGGCCTACCTCCGTTGTTTTGCGCCGGATCTGGCGCGATGGCACGCACCGCGCGTTACCGAGGCCACGGGCGAGATGGTGGCGGCCCACACGCTGGTGCTCGTCCGCTATCCCGGGACAGATGCCAACGCGCCGATGCTATTTCTCCGCACGCCCCCATACGTCGATGGTGCACAACGGTTGAGCTTGCACTTCGGTACCGATCGACGACCAGCTGACCACCTGCCTCAGTACAACCTCACCTGGTGGGACCACGCGCGTCATCTGTGGGACGCCGAGGCTGCGCCGGAGCTGCTCGAGTGGATTAGCGGCGGTGAACGACTGCCGTTCCACACCCGCGACGGTCGGCGGCTGGAAACGGGCGAGTTACCAGGGGGCGAGCCGCCGGATCGACTCACCGACCCGGTGGGGTGGACTGAATGGACGATCCGAGACGCCGCAGCCGATTACTCGCGGGAGGGGTGGGCTTCCGCGGGCATCACCGTCAACGTCGACCCCCATGCGCGGATCCGCATCTGGGGCACGAATCACCTGACCGGAGTTGGGCGGATCAGCGCGCTCCGGCACGCCTTGGACCACCCCCGGGCACCACGATGGCCCCGAGCGTTCCTCGAAGGCATGGACCACAGTTTTCCACCTCGCCCAGTTTTGACGCGGGCGTCCGATGGCGAGTACACGCTCACGCTGGGCGACGAGGCTGACGGGGTCATTCCCTGCGCGTGGTGGCAACCCTCGCCGGACCTGGAGCTGCTCCGGACGGGCCAGCTCACCCTCCCCGAGCTACATCCGCTGGTGCGCGCAGCGCTGTTTCCCGACGCGCCCGAATCCGCGGACATGGCGTCACCTACGGTCGACGTCGAACCGGGCTATGTGCGGTGCCTCGGTACGTGGCACGAGCTGGGCTGGCGGGACGGGAAGCTGGCATCGCGAGCCAGCCACGATCCGGCGGAGGTCGCGCGCGAACGCATGCTCGTGGTCCTGGGCGCGCCCAGCGCCGGCTGTTCGGACGTCATCCGGTCCTGGCGCGACTCACGCGGCCGGTTGCCTCGGCGGCTCAGGTTGCTTCGCGCCCATGCCCTGGCGTTGGCCCGCCACGGCGACGCGCGTAACCTTGCCCGCCTACTTGATGACGGCGTTGAGCTCGCCGACTGCCGCGATCGCTTCGGCTGCGGCCTCCTTTTCCACGCAGCCAGCCTCGACGACGCGATCCTGATACGCCGTCTCGCCGAACCTGGTCTGGCGCTTGACGGATACAGCCTGGATGGGCTGACGCCGCTGACGAAAGCGATCCGGGACCACGCATCCGTGCCGGTCGTGCGCGCACTCGCCGATGCGGGCGTGGAGCCGGGGATCGATTCTCGGGGCGTCGTCGACCGGGAATTGCCGTACTACGACGGCGCGCTGGACTCGGTCCTCCCTGGCCGGACTCAAGGCGGCGGCGCGGACGCCCTTTGATGTCGGCGCCTCAGGCCACGGCTGCCCGCATCACCTCGCAGGTCGACTGAGCCGCTCAAGCCGTCGGGGCATCCTGCGATTCCGACGCCGCCCTGGTAGTGCACTGCAATGGTCACGTCCCAGGCGGGCTGACAACGGTCACGCGCCGCCGATCAGGACTACTGGCAATCGTTCGGCCGTGATGAGGGTTCATTGTCATCCCGCGCCACTCTGGGCTGCAGTGCGTCGGAGCGCCCCGCGCTCGGCGCCGGGGGGCAGGACCGGCAGAGCAATCCGCGGCCGCTGCGACGTGCGGGGCGAACCGTTTGCCGTCTACCGTCGGCCGGGGGCGGCGGATCGGGTTCTTCCGGGCGCGTGATCCATCCGGTGATGGTCGGCATGCCGTGCCAGGGACCGGTGGTGTTGTCGTCGGTGGCAATAGCGGCCATCGCGTACGGCCGGGCGAAGCTATCAGTCAGTCAGCGGCTTCTCTCTCCGTGCGCGCTGCGCCTGCCACCGGCTCCGGCGATCGCACCGAACCGGCGACCAGCACGTCGACGACTACGGCGGCGGCTCCTGGCGGTCGCTCGCGCGTCGCGAACACTTGCGCGAATGCTGACGTCCATCGGCTCCGCGCCCTTGAGCACCAGCATCGCAACCCGACGCCACGGCGACCCCGAATACTCGCCCAGCGTAAGCGCCCTACGGGCCCTTGGCGGACGAGCGGCAGCGTGGCCAGTTCACCGACCGACGCATCAGTGTCCGCGAGGTGGCTGAGGCCGGCGACCACGACTGCCCCGTTCGGGGCCGACGCCGGCGTCGACGCGCCATCGAGGCCCTGGTTGGTGACCTCCGACCACGTGACGGTCCGGTCTCCCTGGATCGGCCAGGCGAACTCACCCGGATCGGTCGGTCCCGGGCTCGGGGACCGCCGCCGTCACCGACTGCTCGTTTCCCTCGGCTAGAGAAGCTTCGCGCAGTTGGCCGCGCCGTCGTCATTGCGCATGTCGTCGTTCCGCACGGTGCCGTTGCCCAGGTGGTAGCCCGAGGCGAAGTAGAACGACAGCCGGTCGTCGACCGGCAGCCCGCCGACCGTCCACGGCACGTTCCCCGCCAGCACATCGCCCGCCTTCTCCGCGCGGGCAGGGTCGAAGCTCCCAGAGCCGATCTCGTACACGTCGGCAGATTTGTCGAAGACCTCAGCCGTCAAGCGGCGGCAGGCGTCGACCTTCTGGCGCGGCCGGTCGCCCTTGAGCTGGTAGTCCAGCCAGGCGATCGTGTAGTAGTGGTGGGCGGCGAGGCCGTAGCGCGTCTGGTTCGTGTTGCCGGGCCGGGCGAAGGCCGTCTCGTTGTGCTGACCGGCCCGCAGGCTGACGTGCATGCTCTCGATGTCCTTCGCGACGAGGGCTCGGTGGTATTCGTCCTTGTGGTGCGGGTCCGGCGCCTGCGTGCGGGGGACGTCGTTGGAGTTGTAGTAGTCGGCCTGGATGGCCAGCCGTGGGGTCCTGAGCTGCTCCGGGAGCAGCGGCCTCGGGCTGGTCCGGCACCCGCCGCCGGTATTGGTGTTGCTCGTCGGGTCCGGCCCTGTGTTGCCGAGGGCATCGAGTCGGTATTCGCAGCTGTCATAGGCGACGGCGGTGTCCACCCGGGGATCGACCTGGGCGAGGTAGCTGGTGGTGATGGCCCCCAGCGACTGTCCTAGGGTGGCGACCTTGCGCTCGTCCACAAGGGCGTGCCACGGGTTCACCTGCCCCGTCGCGGTGGGTTTCCCAGGGGCGGAGAGCAGATAGTCGAGGGCATGCCGCGCCGCGTGCAGCGCCATCGGCTCGGCCGGCGCTACCGTGGGGCTGATGGAGCCGCCCGCGCCGCCCGGAACATCAATGCTGAGCACGACGTAGCCGGCCTCGGCCAGCACCTCGGCGTCCTGCCAGTGCGGTTCCTTAAGCCCGCGGCCGCCGTGCTCGATCAGCACGGCCGGGTAGGGCGGACGATCGGCCTTGAGCCGCTTCGACGGGTCCGCGAGCGGCGCGAAGATCTCGGCTGAGATCCTCCCGCGGTTCGGGATGTCGATCCAGACGTGCTCGTACTGCCCACGCTTGTCGTCCCAGTAGACCGGCGGGTAGCGCAGCGGGTCTCCGACGACCAGACCTGAGATCACGGCACGGCCTTCGTCGCCGGACCAGGCAGCCTGGAGGTCGGCGAACGCCTTCTGGTAGGCCGGGCTCGCGTTGTAGTCCTTCGACCCCTGCGAAGAGCACTGCAGGTTCGTGAGCTCCCGCTCCGTCCACGCAGGAGTGCCCGGAACAGCGTCTGGCGCCGCGACCGTGCACACATCCGCATCGCCCGCCGGCCCGGATGCCCTCGGGGCCGCCCCAGCCGTCCCGGCTGCGGCTGGGATCAGTATCAACAGCGTGAGCGCTGTGACCGCGGACAGCCGGGCGCCCCTCTGGGCTCGTCGCCTCGTACTCATAGTTCCTCCAGTTGCTGGACATGGGTGAGCGGATGCCGTGACCGGGAGCCAGGGTCCTTCGCAGATGCTGCGGCCGAGGATGTCGGTTCCGAGTGGTTCAGGCCCACCGATGCGGAACCGGCCGCGCCGGTCCCTGTGGTCTGATCAGCATTCGATGACGTTGACGGCGAGTCCGCCCCGGGCAGTCTCCTTGTACTTGCTCTTCATGTCGGCGCCGGTCTCCTTCATCGTTTTGATGACCTTGTCGAGGGAGACGTGGTGGAGGCCGTCACCACGTAATGCCAGCTTCGCGGCGGTGACGGCTTTCACGGCGGCTATCCCGTTGCGTTCGATGCATGGGATCTGGACCAGACCGCCGACGGGATCGCAGGTCAGGCCCAGGTTGTGTTCCATGCCGATCTCGGCGGCGTTCTCCACCTGCTCGGGTGTGCCGCCGAGGACTTCGGCGAGGCCGGCCGCGGCCATCGCGCAGGCGGAGCCGACCTCTCCCTGACACCCCACGTCGGCCCCCGCTATCGACGCGTGCTGTTTGATGAGCAGACCGATCGCTCCGGCGGCGAGCAGGAACCGGACGACATCGGCGTCGTTGGCGCCGGGAATGAACTCCAGGTAGTACCTCAGCACGGCGGGGAGGATTCCCGCCGCGCCGTTGGTCGGGGCCGTGACGATCCGGCCACCGGCGGCGTTCTGTTCATTGACTGCCATCGCGAAGACGGTCAGCCATTCCATCGTGTGCCCGGCCGGATCGCCGGCGGCACGCAGTTGCCGTGCCGCCGCGGCTGCACGACGCCGTACCCGCAGCCCACCGGGCAGCACACCCTCGGCCTGAAGCCCTGCGTCGATGCAGTCGCGCATGACCTCCCAGATCCGCAGCAGTTCGGCGCGGACCTCGGCCTCCGGCCGCTTCATGGCCTCCTGCGCCAAGGTCAGGCCCGAGACCGACAAACCGGTGGTCCGGGTGGCTGCCAGCATTTCGGCGCCGCTGCCGATGTCATACGTGTCATTCGTACGTCCTGTGCCGCCGGTCTCCTCGATGACAAATCCTCCACCGATGGAGTAGTAGGTTCTGCTGGCCAGTTCCGCCCCGCTGTGGTCGTACGCGGAAAAGGTCATGCCGTTGGGATGGCCCGGCAGTGACCGGCGGCGATGGAGCACCAGATCGACCTTCGCCTGCTGCCCGCCGGGCAGTGTGACCCGGCCGTCCATGGCCGGTTCGGCCGTGACATCGACCGTCTCCGGCTTCTCACCGGCCAGGCCCAGCATGACCGCCTTCGGCGTGCCATGGCCCGGACCTGTCGCGCCCAACGATCCGAACAGCTCGGCCCGGATGGCCGTGGCCGAGCCTGCGAGGTGTCGCGTGAACATCCGGGCGGCGCGCATGGGGCCGACCGTGTGCGAGCTGGACGGACCGATGCCGATCGAGAACAGATCGAGGATCGAGACGGTCATCAGCAATACTCCCGGGGGTGGTCGCCGCGCTGGGCAGGGTCCGTCTCACCGCCGTTGAGCGATTCGCGGCTCGGACGGCGGATGGTGGTGCGGTCCCAGCGGTTCCGGTGGGGTTGTCCCGACGCTCAGGCGGGGACGGCGTCGGGTTGGGCGGAGTGCCGCGCGTCGTACAAGTCGCCCTGCCGGACGAGCAGCCCACCGGTGAGCCCGAGGACCGATCCCAGAGTGACGTACCAGGGCAGGAGACCAGCGTGTCCGGCGGCGGACAATGCGGTCGCGACCAGCGCGAAGGTGCCTCCGAACAGCGCGACGCCGATCATGCTTGGCAGTCCGGCTCCCACCGCGCGGATCTGTGGCGGGAACAGTTGCGGCGTGATGATGCCGATCGGTGCGGTGATCACCCCGAGGACGGTCAGGTAGAGCAGCGAGCCGGGGATGACCGGCAGCGCCCCGGACTGCAGGGCCAGGATGACCGGCGCGGTCGTGACGACCAGCACCACGAGCCCGGCGCGCAGGACGCGCAGGCCGCCGAAGCGGTCCGCGAGGCGGCCGGCCAGCGCGATGACGGCGATCAGATAGATCATCAACAGGGGCAGGTAACGGGAGATGTCCGCCTTGTCGGCGACACCGGCGTCGTCGAGGAAGACCGGCAGGTACGCCGTCACGAAGTACAGGCCCATTGTGGCCGGAACGATCAGCAGGAACACCGCCACCGCTTGACGCCAGTGGGCGCGCAGCAGCGGGAGTTGCGCCGCCTGCCGTTGCTCTGCCACCTGCTCGAGGTAGGTGTCGCTCTCCGGTGCGGCCCTCCTGATCCACAAGGCGACCAGGCCCAGCACCGCACACACGGCGAACCCGATGCGCCACGCTCCTGACTCCAGGCCTTCGGATCCGAGGACTCCGAGGAGCACCGCCAGGGTGGCCAGCGCGAGGAGCTGCCCGACGTAGTTGGCGCTGCTGAGCAACGCTCCGTAGAGGAAACGACGGTCCGGTGGTGCGGTTTCCACGACGTACGTTCCCGCCGCGGTCTGTTCGCCGCTCATCGCCAGGCCCTGGACGAGCCTGGCGATGACGACGATTACCGCCGCGAAGATGCCGATGGCGCCCGCGTCCGGGGTCAGGGCGATGATCAGCGAGCTGACCGAGATGAGCGCGACCGAGACCACCAGCGAGTAGCGGCGGCCACGCCGGTCGGTGAGCCGGCCCATGACGACCGCGCCCACCGGCCGGACCAGGAACCCGACGGCGAAGACCAGGTAGGAGGCGAGTAGCTGGGCGACCGGGTCGTCACCGGGGAACATCGCGCCGGCGAAATACGGTGCGAGCACGGCGTAGATGAGCCAGTCGAAGGATTCGACGATCGAACCGACGCAGGCGGCCAGAAGCTGGCGCTTCGCGGGCGGGGATTCACGGGATGGCACTGAGGTGACTGCCTTTCGGTAGCCGGCCGGAGCGGCGGCCGCAAGGATGTGGAAGAACACTGCCGGCGGGGGCGCGGCCGAAAGGTCAGCTCAGCGACGGACGTTCGCTGCGGGGGTATGCCTGCTGGACGGCCGAGGCGAGCCGGAAGATCCGGTCCTCGGAGCTGGGCGGGCCGACGATCTGCAGGCCGACGGGCATGCCGTCGACGAAACCGCACGGCACGGTCACCGCCGGGAAGCCGAGCAGGTTGAACAGCACGGTGTGTGCGGTGTAGATCTCCGCGTAGCCACCGGGGACCGCGGCGTGCTTCGCGGTGGTCCAGCTGTCCTGCCATTCCTCCCACGTCGGGGCGATGTGCTGGCTGGTCACCGAGAGCAGCAGGTCATAGTCGGCGAACAGCGACTGGAAGCCCTCCCAGTTGCGCGCACGCCATTCCAACGCCGCGCGGTAGAGCTCAGGATCAGTGGCCGGCAGCGGGTGGGTGTTCGCACTGACGTCGATCTCGTAGACGGCCGGCTCGCCGACGCCGGGTCCGCCGCCGCGCCGGGCGGACTCCCAGACCATGCTGGTCTCCTCGACGACAGCACCGGCACGGTGCAGCCCGAACGCCACCTCCCGGGCCAGAGCGATGACTCGCGGGCTCTCCTCGGTCGCGTGTTCGGCCGCGAATCCGTAGTCGTCGGTCCACGCCAGCCGCATGCCGTCGATGCCGTCCTCGAGGGCAGCGAGGTAGTCCGCAGGCTGCTGCTGGATACAGATGTAGTCGCGCCCGTCCGGCCCGGCCAGCACCTGGGTGACCAAAGCGGCATCGCGCACACTGCGGGTCAGCGGCCCGTTCGTCGCGGTGAGCCGCAGCGCCGCCCGCGTGTAGTCGACGTGCGGGATCAGGCCCTGGGTCGGATGAACGCCGACGACGCCGGAGAACGCGGCCGGCAGGCGGGTCGAGCCACCGCCGTCGCTGCCGATCGTGACGGGCAGCAGCCCGGCCGCCGTCGCGGCGGCTCCGCCCGCACTCGACCAGCCGGGCACACGCGCGGTGTCCCACGGGTTACGTGCCTCCGCCGCCCAGTTGAACATGCCGACCATGGGCGCCTCTGGCTGCGCCTCGGACGGCCGGGCCGCGCTGGTCCCCATCATGGTGTTGGTCCCGACGATGACGGCACCGGCCGCACGCAGGCGCTCGACGGCGATGGCGTCGTAGGCGGACACCCCGGACATTCCGCGCCGAGGGAAGCTGAACGCAACGCCGGCGACGCTCAGGTTCTCCTTCACGGCGATCGGGATGCCGTGCAGAGGTCCGAGTGTGTCGCCCTGCCGCTGCGCCTCGTCGGCGAGGCGCGCCTGCTTACGAGCGCTGGTGGGGTCCAAATGCGCGAAAGCGCGCAGCGTCGGGTTGAACTCCTCGATCCTGCCGAGGAAGTGGTCCACGACGGTGGTCGCGGAGATCTCACCGCGCACGATCAGTTCTCGGATCGACCAGGCGTCCAACCAAGTCAGTTCTTCGGTCATGGAGCTACTTCTCCTTGCACACGGAAGCGGCTTCGCCACCACCAGGTGGAAATAGAATGACCGGATCGGTCAAATCATTGGAGAACTTTGACCGAGCAGGTCAAAGTTGTCAACCCGGCCGTTCAGGTATCGCCGGCGCCGTGGCAGGCTGAGAGCCGTGCAAGCGGAAAAGGACCCATCGGTCGACCGGATCGCCCCCGGCGGCGACGACGAAGCGAAACAACTCAGCGACGGTTGGGTACGGCGGCGTCAGCGCATCGCGGCGAAGATCGAGTCGACCGCGTGGCGGCTGTTCGCCGAACGTACGTACTCTCAGGTGACCGTGGAGGAGATCGCCGCCGCCTCCGGATGCTCAATCCGCACCGTCACCAGGCACTTTCCCGCGAAGGAGGATCTGCTCCTCGACTTCCAGCGCCGGAAGAACCGGGTCATCCTCCAGGCATTCGCCGAACTCGCCCCCACCGACGACCCGGTGCCCGCGATCTGGGCGACCTGGCCCCGGCTGGCCGATCGGGAAGGCGAGAGCCTCGCCGCGTACGCCATGTGGGGCAGAGCGGCCGAGACGGCCCCCGAGGTCATGCACCGCGCACATGGCGAACGGCGCAGCGGCATACAGGCAGCGCTGACCGCGCTGCTGGCGCGTTCCCTTGGGACCGATCCGGACAACGACGTGCAGGTGCACGTCATGGCGGCGATGCTGGAGTCCGCGAACTCGGCATTGGTCGACTACTGGCTGAGCCGGGGCGGAGTTGACGACCTAGGCTCGCTGTACGAGACGGTCGGCAGGCTACCGCGCCTGGAACGGCTCCCGGACGGGGGCTAAAAGAACGGTTCTGGCGCGAAGTCGGTGGCCGGGCCAGTCGCATGTGGCTGGTCGGCATGCGGCAGGCTGAGTCTGGCTGCGTGAGGAGGCCCTGCCGGCGGGCACCAGTCGCGGGGTCTCCAACGTCCTCGTGGGCGCGACCGCACGGATCACGGTGACCGACGGCGTACTGCTGGCCGTCCAACCGCACGAGAACGCGCCGGGACGCGTCCGGCACTGACGCCGGCGCCCCCGGTCGCACGACCGCGACCGGGGGCGGAGCGACTCAGCCGCGGCACCCCCAGGCGGTCGCGTCGAGGGGGTTCCCACCCTTGAAGACCGGCTTGCTCGGGACGGGACAGAGACGGAAGCTCGCCGCCGGCTGGTTGGCGGCGGAATGGACGACGATGTTCCCCGGAGCCTGGCCGTGCTCCACCCAGTTCGCCAGCGCGGCGAGGCCCTCGGTCGGCGTGTCCTGCGGGCCAGGCCCGCCGGCGCAGTGCAGGAGCCCCGGGACGGTGAAGAAGCGGGTTGACTTCTGTGCCGCTGCGTAGCCACCCTCGTGCTGGGCGAGCTGCTGGTACTGCCGGAGGTTGTCGGCCAGCGAGATGCCGTTGTCGCTGACTCCGTGCCAGATCACCATCTTGCCGCCGCGCGCCTGGAACGCGTCGAAGTCGTCCGGAGTGGGTTCCTGGCCGGGGAAGACCTCGACGAACGTGGAGACCCACCGCTGAAGGTCGGCTGGGTTGTCGAAGTTCATCTGGGTGCGGAAGTCGTAGTTCAGGCCGAACATGGCACGGGTGTTCGTGTCGAACAGAATGAACGCTGCCGGCGGAGCGGACGCCCAGGTGGCCGGCGGGGTGGTGCCGGTGAGGAACGCGGCCCAGCCGGTCGGATTCGACGCCGAATAACCCTTGTAGATTCGTTGACCCACCGTCAGATCGCTGGTAATCAGCCGAATTGTGGTGAGCTGAGCCGGATTGAAGATTCCTAACTCTCCGAAGTTGCCGGTGTCGATGACGCTCGGGTCGCGGACGAGCCCGTCGGTCGCGCCGTCAGCCGCGTCGTAGGTCTTGACCACCGCGGTCTCCAGTTGTTGGAGCTGGGCGGGCGATACCCAGGACTCGGGCTTGCGCAGCAGGTGGTCGACGATCTGACCGAACTTGAGGATGTTGAGGTTGTTCGCGCCCGGTGCGCCGGCCAGGATCCCGTCGTAATCGGTCGGGAACTGGGCCGCCTCGACCCGCCCCATCCGGCCGCCGCCGGAGCAGCCGCTGAGGTAGCGGTAGAGCTTCCTGGGCTGGCCGTAGTAGGCCCGCGTGATGGCCTGCGTCACCCCGGTGGTGAGGTGGACGCCGCGGCTGGACCAGTCCAGCGCCTTCGTGCGGTTGACCGCGAACGTGAAGTCAGCCAGCGAACCAGGCCCCCGAGCGTCGGTGCCGGCCTGCGCCCAACCCTCCTTCAACTGCTGCTCGTCGGGGTCGGGGACGACGCCGGCGGCGCTGCCGACGCCGATGAACAGGTACCGATTGGTGAAGGTGTCCGGTAACGACACCTGGAAGTTGACGGTGTTGGGCCCGGTCGGCCCCGACGTCGCCACCGTCCCGTCGACCCGGCAGTAGGGGGTGTGCGTGGCGGGGGTGACCAGTCTCCGGGCGGTCACGATCGTGGCGCTGCTGGACACCAGCCGTTGCAGAGCGGCGACGTCGCAGCTGACGCGCCCAGCGGAGGGTCGGGCCTGGGGGGTGCTGGCCTGGGCGACGGCTCCGCTCGCCATCAGTAGGCATCCGGCCGCGGCGCCGGCGACGAACAGTGTTCTCGAAGTTCCCATCCTGTCGACTCCTCTGATGCTGCCGTAAGCGTCGCCAATGGCGCTCACAGTCACCAGCAGCCTAAAGAGGTCCTGAGGAAAAAGTACCGATAATCCCGGATGTGAGGGTAACCGAGACGTCAGAAAGGCGCGCTGGCCGGTCTCCCCATGGACGCTGTTCGACCGCAGTCGGTCGATCGCGGACAGCGTCGTTACGACTGCCAGCACCATGGTGGCGAGCACCGCGTACAGCGACGACGCGGTCCCGGTCACCAGGTTGGTGGACGCGGCCCACCGAGACCGCGAACGGCCGGATGCTCAGCCACCGCACCCGGACAGCACGCTCGCCAGCGTGCTCTCCCAGATCACGGTTGTAGCAACGGCAGGGTGGCCACGACCCGGGCCGGATCGCGGTGGATCTGGCGGTGATGCTCGCCGACGGCGGCGAAACGATCAGCGATCTGACCGTGCTGCGCGACCAGTCCGGGCTGTTCGGACCGGTGGCCTCGGTCCCGACTGCCTGTCGGTTGCTGTCCCGATTGGACGCTCGGCTGCTGGGCGCCCTGCATGCGTCGCGGGCCGCGGCCCGCGAGATCACCTGGGGCCCAGCACGCGCAGACCCGCGGTGATCTCCACCGTCCTGGATCAGGCCCTCGCGCAGATCCCCGACCACCACCGGCGCGGCACCCCGATCCCGCTGCGATCAGACTCGAAGGGTCCAGCCACGGGTTCCTCGCCAGATCCGCGCCCTGCGCGAGCCGCACGTGGACATCCGGTTCTCCATCGGTGACGCGGGGCACCCGAACCGGTCCGGGACGCCATCCGGGCGGTCGGCGCGGCCGAAGTCCCACTCGTCACACGGGAGGTTCTCCATGGGGAGGAGGCGGAACAACGGTGCGGTTCCGTCCTTCCGGCCAATTTCGGTGTTTTGGCCGACGCGAAACTGACCGAAACGATAGTGACGATCGGAAGGTTCAACTGGGGTTAACGGCGATGTGGCCGGTGCTGGGGCACCGCCCCGCGGGGATCGCGGGACCTTTGCGGTCTGGTGGGCGGGGTGCCGAGCATGGGCTCGGCCAGGCGGGCGATGCGTGCTTCTGCGGTGGGCGCGTGCGGCTTGCTTGGCCGGATGACAAAGGCTGCTGTCTCTTGCGGCCAGCTGGCGGTGTTCGTCGCGTTCAAGTAGTTCGCCGCTGGCGGACCGCCGACGGACACAATGAGCTCGTGTGCGAGCGAGCCGGCGCTTCCGGCGCCCCGCTCGAGGAGCTTTTGGGCCTCCGGCCAGACTGCCAACTCGCGATTCAGAACGAGGAGGAGGTCGGGAGCGTCGGTCAGCTGGGTGGACTGCCCCGGACTGGTGCGGAGGCCTGCGGCTGGTCGCACGCCACCGCGACGCGGCAACGGCGGCATGCCACGAGCTCCTGGACGGACGCCGTGATCGCGGGCGCCGGCGGGCAGGCGGAAGATGCGTTGCCCACCCACGCTCTCGGGTACGAGCTCCCCGCTTCGGTAAGGATCGCCGAGGAACCGCGCGGCGATCGCGTCAAGGCTGTCGCGGGGGGAGGCGAGGTAAAGCTGACCTCCCGCATCGGTCGGCGGGGTGATGAGCGCGGTTGGCTGACCGCGGATTGTTCCGTACACCCGGTTGTCGCCGCAGGAGGAGATAGTGAAGCGCCCTTCTCCGGACACGGGTGGGAACTCGTCGAAATCGGTGACGATGGTGAGCGCCGCGTCGCTGCCATCGAGTCGACCGGCGGTCAGCGCCTGCCGTGCGAGTTCGAGTGCGCGCTCGGCGCCGACCAGGAGAGCGGCGTGGACACCAACCTTGGCAACGAGCCTGGCGGCTCGCCGCGCCGTCGGGCTGTCGCTGGTCGCGGTAGCCATCACCCACGCGGTGTGGCCGGTAACTGCGTCGTGCTCCACCCGGCTGACCGAGGGACCTGTCGCGGGGGACCGGTGCGCGTAGTCGTGCGCGACCAGCGTGGGGTCGGGGAAGCCCGCTGCTCCGGGGCTCTGCCCGTGGTGGAGCCGTGCCCGGCTGGCCGCCGTCCGGGTGAGCCGCGCATTGTCGGATAACCAGAACCGCCATGGCTCGGGTACAGCGCCGATCGAGTGCAGGTCCACGGTGGCGACGGTTCTGCCGTTGACGAATCGGATCGTGAAGTGGTCGCCATGGTGGCCGCGGGCGACGTCTGGGGTCTCCCATCCCCGGTGGCCGATCCGATAAAGCACCCCGTCGGCCCGGACGGCGTCCGGCCGCTGCGCATGGCGGGCGTGCCAGTTCCAGATGCTGCAGTCGCAGCCGGCTTCTGAGCAACCCGACGCGTGGTCTGGTGGCTCCGGCTGGTCGTGAGGGTTAGCGGACTTGTTAGCGGCGGCGTTACCTACTGGGTCGGTCGGGGGTGCGCGTCTGTCCGGTGGGAAGACCGTCTCGACGACCAGCACCGGATCGAAGCCGAGGCGCCCCGCGATGTCGATGATGGGCCGAGAGAGGCGCTCCCGCTCGCGCGGCACCGTATCGACGACGTTCCGGAGGAGCGCTGCCGCCGCGTACAGCGCCATGGTTCGTCCCTCGATCTCGTCCAAGCGGAACTGATCGAGTCGTTCGTCAAGCAGCTGCTCGAGGAGCGGCCTGCGCGCCGCGGCGAGTAACTCGCTGGCACGGGGTGGGCCGCAAGCGGAGATCAACGATGCAGGGTCCTCGCCGGACGGGAGACGAATCGCGTCGACCGGTCCGGTCCAGCTTCGCAGCAGGCCGTAAGCTCGTGCCGCCGCGCGTCGTCCGGCATCGTCACCGTCGAACGCCATGATTAGTGGGGTGTCTTTCCCGACAGCGGTGCCCAACGCGGCGACCTGGGCAGCGGTCAACGC
Organism: Cryptosporangium aurantiacum; assembly: GCF_900143005.1. NCBI lineage: Bacteria > Bacillati > Actinomycetota > Actinomycetes > Cryptosporangiales > Cryptosporangiaceae > Cryptosporangium > Cryptosporangium aurantiacum. Next base: position 601,709 of record NZ_FRCS01000003.1, on the reverse strand, counting down.
GGTGCCGCACGGAGCGACGGCAACCCATTGGCCGATCGCGTCGGCGGATAGCTGGGCCATCGCGATTACATCAGCCGGTCCTTCCACCAGCACTACGGCGTCGGGGTGTGATCGCACCCTGCCCTGTTCGGCCAAGCCGAACAGCAACGCGCTCTTGTCGTATATCCGTGTCGCTCCGGTGTTCAGCCACTTCGGCGTCGAGTCGGGGAGTTGCGATCCGACGTTGCGCCCGAGAAACCCGACCGTGCCCCCACTGAGGCTGCGGACGGGGAACATCACGCGGGCGCGGAAGACATCGATGACTCCGCCGGTGCGCGCTCGCCGGGCAAGGCCGGCATCGATGAGTTCGTTGTCGCGGAAGCCCTGGCCTCGCAGGTGTGTTGTCAGCGCGGTCCAGTTGTTGGGGGCGTACCCGATGCGCCATCGCTCGGAGCGCATGGCGTCAGCTGAAATGCCCCGCGACGCCAGGTAGTCGCGTGCCTGCTGCGCGCGGAGTCTCTGCAGGCAGTCTGCGTAGAACGCTGCCGCAGCCTCGTGGGCGGCGATCAGTCGAGCTCCGTCATCCCCGTTTGTGGTCGTCGGCATTACGCCTGTGGGTTTCCTGATCGCCGAAATCGGCGGAGCAACGCCGGCACAACGGCGGCTGGCTCGGCCCTGTCGACTGTGTTCTCCGGCCAGAGCGCGACGGGCTCCGCGGAGCGGATGCCATGTGCCCGGAAGCCGGCAATGGCGCGGACTGACGCAGCGGTGGCGGCGGTCAGGTCCGCTGCGCGCGGGCCTTCATACCAGGGGAGGAGTCGGACGAGCGCAGGCCGACATCCGACCGCGAGCAACAATGCCGTTCCTCGGGTAAGGCGGCGGACATGTTCGGGGCCGAGTACGCGCTGCCGCCGGGTAGACAATTGCCGTGACATCGTGCCGTGCGGATCCCGCGACAGCGACAACGTCGCGACGTCGTGCTCGCCGACGAGCGTCGAGACATCCGTGGCGAAGCGCGGATCGTCGATGCCGGCGCCGATCAACTTGATCGTGCCCGCAGCCCACAGCGTGGCCATACCGCGATCGCCCCAGACGCCGCTGCCCTGGGCATAGTTCTGCAAGATCGTGATCAAGCTCAGCCCGCGGCCTCCGTAGTGGGAGTAGAGCTGCGGGAGGTCCGCGATCGGGCAGATGTTCGCGGCCTCGTCGAGGACCGCGACGAGCGGCGGGTCGAGCCGGCCGCCGTAGTCCTCGGCCGCCCGGACTCCCCAGCGCAGCACCTGGTCGGTCAGTCCGGCGACCATCGGCGCGCAGGATCCGGCGCCGTCCTTGCTGAGCAGGTACAGCGTGTCGGTGCTGAACGGAAACTCCGCCGGGTGGAACTGGGCAAGCGGTGACGATTTCTGAGGCGTCACCCAGGCCATGATCGCGGGATCTTGCAGGCATCGTGCGGCGGTGCGCGCCGTCTCCCAGATGCCGTCCCGGGTCTCGATCGCGCCCTGCTGGCGACCGCGGAGCGCGCGTCCGGCCTGCGCCCATCCCTGGCGTAGGAGCAAGGACGCCGGCTCCTCGTCGCTCGGGTCGGCGAGCCACATTTGGACGTCGTGCAGCGACCCACCGCGAGCCGCAGCGAGGAATAAGGAGGTCAGCAGATCTTCCGCCGCGGCGAGCCAAAAGTCGCTGGTTCGGCTGCCGCGGATCGGTTGTACGAAATGCGCGGCCAGCCGCGC